>NZ_JALBUF010000010.1 GCF_022606465.1 Sulfoacidibacillus ferrooxidans | reverse complement strand
AGCCTGTCGGCTCTTTCGTGTACACATGACACGATTCAGGTGCAGCCCATGCCGATAACGGTTGCATGTCTGTATCCACAATCGCCGTTGACCAATTGCGCGCTTGGCAAAGTGCCGCTAGATTCCAAGCGATCCATGTGCGCCCTGACCCCGCATCACCCATCACATGAATCCGTACGGGTTCTGGTTTCCCCCATACGATTTTTTTGAGCTTAGGCGGTGATAGGATCGGTCGTTGTTCTTCTTTTTCTTCTCGTTTACGCAAGGAAAACCGTTTTTTAGCTTCTTCTCGCCCTTCCTGTTCTACGTGATTCAACGTGACAGCCACTTCTTCGGATTCCTTCGATTCCGGTTCTAGCACATCATAAAGTTCTGGTTCTTTCGTATGAACGGCAAAGTCATCCATATAGATCGCTACATCTTGCGCCGTTTTTGGATGATCAATCATGCGCTCCACCAAGCGTAATTCCAGCGCCTTGTCGACAAAAAAGAAGTCATAGACACCTAAAAGGACGAGTTGCTTGTTGAGTTCTTCGGATTGATTCGCTTGTGTTCCGATATAGACGACACGAGCGTTAGCGCGGCGGATCAGGTGAATCAGATCAATGGTGTCTTGCCTTGTCTGAGCAAACCACTCTGTGAGTACAACGACATCCCCTGCTTGAAACGGTGTGTCTTTGGCCATTTGGGGATATTGCAGCCACTGAGATCCAACAAATCGTTCGCGCACATCGGTTTCAAAGGTGACATACAGCATCGTTTTACCCCCTTACCCTGTGTATAACATCTGCCCAGATGTGCATCGGATGGGTCGGTTCACCATCCATCGCTACCCACGTATGATCAACCTTCCCTACGATCATCGGTACGCCTTGAATGATGTTGTTGATCGGACTCGTTGGCATGACATAATCGATGGCACTTGCAGGAACGGAAATACCTGCCTCATGCAAGCCGGATGCCGTGAGTGCTTTCGCTTGGGCAAGCGTGGTGACCGTTTTTCCATTCGCATCGAGATACACGCTGACAAGTTCCACATCCTTGAGATCACCTAGTTGTTGTAGGTTTTTAAGCGCTGCATGACAATGCGGACACCACCAAGCAAAAAATAACAGAGGTTTCGTTGTAGGCATCTGAATCGTTTGGCCACTTGCATTGACGATCTGATGGGCAAACAACGGTTTCACATCATAGGGCTTCATGAAACCATTCACGAAGTCCATCGTTGCAAGAGGCGACTTCGTGACGGGCGCTGAGATCGTTTTCTCTGTCGTCGAAACAGGTGTCGTATGAGCGGCCTGTTGTGTACCGCATCCACTTAAAAGACCCATGATCGCTAGACTTCCTGCAGTCCATTTCCACACTTGATGATTCAAAACAATCGCTCCCTTAGATGATTTCTGTGTTTCTATTCATAGACTAACGGAAAAAGCAAGCATAAAACCCTCGATTTTCACTCCACTTTTTTCACATCTTAATACCCGTGATACACGCCTGTACCTGCAACCACACCAGGAATGTTCGTTGGGTTTCCCCACGCTGATTCAATATGTCCAATGGCTGAAATCGCATTGTCTAATGGGTTCCAAATGTCTGTATACGCACCGAGATGATCGCTGACAAACGTACTCGGAAGCATTTGCATGAGACCTGACGCATGTTCTCCATCGACAAGAATGGGGTCCACCGCATCTGGATTCCCACCGGATTCATGCATGACGATGATGGCTAAGTAGGGCAACCAACTTTCATTGACACCACCCGATATGTCATGAGCCGTGTTGTAGGCCATGACGATGCCAATGGCTTGTTGTAAAATGGACATCACCTTTGCGCTTGGTAACGGTTCATTCGATCCAGCAGGCGGTAGTCCACCTGTTTGAAACACCATGTTGAATCCAGAGACCATGTGTTGCACATACGGATCACCAAGCGATGGATCGACCGCTCCGATCATGCCCGCTAACACATCACGATTTGCGGTATCCTCGATAAACGTTCCTTGTTGCGTCTTGATATGAGCGAATAGATTCCACACTTTGGCCCACGAATAGGTCCTATGGCTACTTAGCAACTCCCACGTCGATGTCCATACTCCATCAGGGCATCCAGCATGCCCTGTCGTCACATCGACATACGTATCGGTTAACGTGCCATCCCACGTGTTGGCATAGGAGAGGAACGTCACTGGAGTCTCTTGTTGGTTCTCGACACACGTGGTTTTGCACGTCCCTTTGGGTGTACACGTCGTCACATCGTGAAAGGTTTCCTTGATATCCACTTCATGAATCCACGTATACTGTGGCATGAAGTAGCCATAGTACAGGCTGGCTTGTAGCGGTTGAAGATTGTTCACGACTTTCCCTATACTCATCAACAAAGCGGATGGAACATTGACTTGTTGCGTCTGCACTTGTTCGATCTGTGATGCGTCCAGTCCCGTTTGCCACTGGTTGGCTACGATTTGCTCGCGCTTTTGCAACACATGCTCTTGAATCTGTTGCGTCTGAGATAACGTTACTTGACCGTTCGCTGACACCGTTCCGTTTCCGCTAGCCGTAAAATCCCCAATAAAAAAGGCGAAAATAGAACCTGCCACAAGAATGCCAAACATAGCGAGAAGCATACCTGGTCCCACAAAGTACATGAATCCTTTCACGATCAACCAAAGGATCAGTTCATTACGATTGGTCGGTATTTTTGAAATAGGCGATAGCAGTCGCAACCACTTTTTCAGTTGTTTCACCTCCTTGCTCATCAAGCATAGAAGAAAGTCAAGCCTAAAAACCCTCCATTTTCACTACTCTTTTTTTTGCGCAAAAAAATTCGCCTTCACCCTGCAAGGCGAACAAACGGAACCACCATCATGTCGTACCACAGACAAAAGACCGCTTAGAGAGTGTCTCCAAGCGGTCTTTTGCGTGAATCAAGGTCCCTTTAATTCTGGATTTGCGTTCAAAAACGCTGCATCTTGCGCATTGACTTGCGCCGGTGTCGTTGGCATGCTTTCTCCATCCGTCGGATCGTTGTATAGCTTGACCCATGTGATACCAGTTTGAGGTACACTGCTATTCGGTACTTGGTGAATAAAGTACCATGTCGGATCATTAAACAACTGCGCGATATTCGGTATGGTGGTGATCACCGAACCGCAATTCGTATTAACGGTAATCGTTGCTGTGATCGTTGCTGCTGTACTGGCGTCACCTGTCATATTCCACGCCGCTAATTCAAGATGTTGTTGTCCATCCAAGCGGTTGACGTACTTAGGAATCGGCGTATAGGCTGATGCGTATTGGCCAGCATAAGGCGCATACCCATTGGCGCCATCATACGGATTGATGATGTCCACTCGATCCAATGTGGCTGTGTCCAAATTGGTTGGATACTTCGTTGTAGGCGTTTCTGTCCATGTGCGTGTCGTTCCGTCTGGGTTTTTCATGACAAAGGTCACATCCATCGACTGCATCACGTCAAACGGACTCCCTGTCCATAAAATCCTAAACCCAAATCCACCTGCAGGACGTACATACACATAGGGTGCACCGTTCACACCAGCATACGGATTGGTATACGTCGGTAACTGCTGTCCTGTTATGGTGTCGTCAACGGTCACCCTTTTGCTGACTTGAGTGGCTGTTTGATTGACATCTGACCAAGGATCGCCAGGTACTCCGGGATCCATGAGTAACCCGCTAATTTCTAGGTTTTGTAGATTGTCCACGTAGATATGATCATACGTGACAGGCTCGTCCACCCATTGATACGTGGTATAATCCCCTGTACAGACTCCCTTCACACCTGTATGTGTGGTGGCTTGTAGCACCCAATTCGTATCCACCCATGTTAACTTGTCATATCCTTGACTGGTACACGACGTGCTTTGTTCAAGCACTTGTTCGATCGGTTTCTGTGGAATGGGTCCGTTGCTACAGCTTCCTAAACCACCCCCACTCGATCCATTTCCTGCGCCACTTGAACCACTTCCCCCTCCGCCTGAACCACCGCTTTGTGAGGCGTTTTTCCATGTAACATACACAGGATTCGAGTGTATATAGGTGCCGTTTGGTAATTCCAAAGCGGCTTCATATTCAACCGTTTCCGCCGTTTGGGCAACAGCACTATCTTGAATAACGCTTTGTCCATCCATTCCTGCCGCTATATTCGATCCACTGAGTGTATGATCGCCGCTTAGATCATGCAGGTAAATCGCACGATCATTGGCTACCTGCCCTTGATATACAGCTAACAAGGTGACACCTTGACCTACTTTCGTAGATGTTGGATTCGCTGCAAGAGAAAGCGGTCCTTGTGGTGTCGGTTGTATCGCCTTCGATCGCACCGTAAAACTCGTCGTCGTAGCCGGTGCAAAGCGATCCCGATAATCTGATACATCGTACGTGACCGAGTAGGCTCCTGCCGTAAGGTCTTTGGTATTGACGTGGATGGTGTCCGAATACGAACCATCACCCGTATTCATTTCGTACATCGTTCCACCGCTTGGTGTCTGAATCGGGGCTTCACCATCATTACCTGCAAAAGTGATATCCGACTGTGGTACGGACACCCCTGTTGCCGCATTCGTGATGGACACCCCTGCATAGTGATAGCTCGTCCCATACGCGCTGACTGTTCCTGTGCCTGTGAGTGTCTCCGTGTGGCCTTGCCCGATGATCGGGTTACTCGCACTAATGGACGCCGTGGGTTTCGGTGTGACGATCACATCTACAGGTCCTAGACCATTCGATCCGCTCACCAGTTCATCGCCTGAATCAAGGACGATGGCAGGGAAATCGTAGAGTGGGAACATTTCTCTCGTTGTTTTGTCTTGGAACTCGGCATCGTACTCTTCTCCATCGGCAATAGAGCTACTTGATTCGGCTTGATCCACATAGGCTAGATTGCCGTTTAATGCGTTGACCCAAGCGGATCGTTCGGTATTCGAGATCATCAGGTAGCCATTTGCACTGGTGACTGGCACAAAGTTGTTGGCTACTTCATCCACGTGCCAAAGTTGACCTGAGCCACTATTGAAGCCGCTTAACGAAACGCTTTCGGGTGCATATTCAAAAACGGCATGTAGAAATGAATAAGTATTCAGCCCTGTCGTGGTACTGTAATACAAGCTAAATGGCGTATTGTTGTTGCCGTTCTGGTAAGGCTGTCCATTGGAACCTAAGATCGTGACTTGCCCATCGTAGTACCCGAGCGTTCCAGCCGTCCCCACTTGTGT
Source organism: Sulfoacidibacillus ferrooxidans (assembly GCF_022606465.1). Taxonomy (NCBI): domain Bacteria; kingdom Bacillati; phylum Bacillota; class Bacilli; order Caryophanales; family Alicyclobacillaceae; genus Sulfoacidibacillus; species Sulfoacidibacillus ferrooxidans. The sequence continues at coordinate 53,440 of NZ_JALBUF010000010.1, read as the reverse complement.
ACCGTTGCCTACATACGATTGGGCAAATACTGCCGTGCCATCAGACGCAAACAAAGAGGACACGAGCACCAGAGACGAAAAAATTGACCATCGTTTCTTCACACGACATCCCATCCTCCTTCAAAAAATGGTTCATACCCTTACATACCTTGACTCTGTTGTTGTACTTCAGGGACTCCAGCATCCGTGAATTCTATAGCAGAGCCATAGCCCATACCTACAGGCATTGGACCTACGCTAATCATGGCTCCATCTTGATTCTTAACGTACACGGGATTGGACGGATCGTTTGTTCCACCGTTTAGAGTGGTATCCGATGCGTACCCATGTCCATCACCGATCGAGTCAAACGATTGATAACTTTTTCCGCCGTTCGTACTGGCTGTAAGTTGACTCCCACCATTGATCCCTAAAACAAACGAACTGTGAATTGAAAACCCAGGTAACGTCCACAACAGATCTGGCTGACTACCACTACCACCGATTTTTTTAAATGTGATATCCGTTGCATACACAAGGCTTTGTCTTAATAAAGACAACACATCTTTTGCACTCATCGTCGTTCCGCCAGTCGTCAGCGCATACGTGTTATACGGCGCAAAGGCGAAGTGATACACACCATTGCTCGTTTCGTACCAACCTTTTTGTGAGGTCACAAAATTTTGCTCCAACTGGTTTAACTGGCTCACGGTCAGGTCTCCACTGGTCGGCACACCCGTATTCAAGTCATAGAAGTTCGCCCATTGCACGGCGTTTCCGTCACCTGGATTCCACGAGAGTTGTAGCTGAGAATTTTTCGGAATCCCCATGCTCCACATGTACTGTTCATCCATCGTTGTCGCTGTTGCAGGATCGTTTGAGCCAAACAGCGTTGCCGAATCAGCCGTGATCAGACCGTGGAACAAATCGTAATGCACAGCTGCCCAATCGGATTGTGGCACGTCCGTATAGGGATCTGGCGTTGCATTGGGAAGTTCATATTCGCCGGTATACAACACTGGCGTATACTTTCTTGCCACGTTTTCATCAAAGTTGTAAAAATCAACAGCCGCTTCGAGTTTCGTCGCCATGCCATTTGTAGGCGTCTTGGTACTGGTTGTAGACGGCGTACTTGTGCTCGTTGTAGACGTCTTGGTGCTGTCTCCACTCGCAGTTCCTATCGTCCACGTTGTTCCGTTCCACGTATCCGTCGTGATCCCTACGTTGTTGAGCAACTGCTGGACATACCAGATCGGCATGTACGTGGTTGAATTGCCATCACTCGTCGGATCGTTTGCCACCATCGTCGGAATCTCATACTCCACCAACTGCCCATTCACCGAGATCAGCGTATGTCCCGTTTTCGCTACAATGTGTAAGGCTGTCGCGTTATTTGGCGAGGTGACCGCCCATACATGCCCGTTCCACGTGCTCTTGTAGCCTACTTGTTCAAGGGCTTGCATGACGTACCAAATCGGCATATAGGTGGTTCCATTCGCTACAAACTCGTCTGGATGGTACGCTGCTTGTCCGTTAATCACGATGTTCGATGACGTATACGACTGTGTTTGCGCGAATGCAAACGTAGATACGACCGTCCCCATGACAAGCGATGCCGCTACTGCGCTAGCTAGTATTTTTTTCATAAGTTATTCCTCCTCTTCCTGTTAGACATAGTGTACTAGAAATGGCAAACTCGTGTTTGAGATTTCCGTATGCAAAAATCGTAGCATGTTGTCAAGCCTAAAAACCCTCCATTTTCACTACTCTTTTAGGATTAGTTAAATCTTATTTTTACTTTTCCTTATGGAGTGCACTAAATCGTCCGTATTTCCCTTGTTTAAGTGTGTTGTTTGGATTACTACTTTGTTCAACCATATTCGATTGTTGATTTTTTACCTTATTGTTCGTTTTCATGGCACCAAATAAATCATGTATCTCCTGTTGTGCTCTTTCTACTGTTGTTAATCCTTCTATGAATTGATTTGCATGATTTGTCTTAGTTTTTATTATTACTTGTTCAGTTTTGCGAGTTTCATTATTACTTATTTTGATATCGAAACTACTTAGCAAACTCGCAGATTGGTTGTCTTCTAATACGTTTAGAGTTTCTCGTTTTGTTTTCTCTTTTTGTAGAATATCGTTTATCCTTGCTGAATCTCTTTTTGTGATCATTTGTGTTGAATGGAATTGATCTTCATCTGGTATTGAATAGGGTTCCTTTTTCGTTAATAGGGCAATTTTAGCGTTAATTTCCTCATATTTATTTGTTTGTACGCACTCTGATTCCAATCCTGCTGCTCGAGCTTCTGCTATTGTTAAATTACTCTGTTTTACATGTGAGAATTGCGATTTCTTCTGTTTCCTCAAATTATCTTGTTTATTGTTTTTATATTGAGGTTTGTTAAGCTTTTTCAACATTACGATTTCTTGTTTTTTATTCTTTTCTAGTAAAGTATTGATGACCATTTCTACATAACGTAAACTACATGCGTTATATTGAATAGCTGTCTTTAAAGCTTCCTGTAGTAGGTCTATACCTATTTTTTTAAGTAAATCACTTAATTGTTCTAGCGTTACAGTGTTTAAATTCGGATGAAATTTATTTTCTGTGTACAGTTGGGTGATTATGTCTAGCTGAATTACATGTGTACTTTTCTCATTTGATATCTGTTCACGATTATGTATTTTTTCTTCTTGTGTATTGTTTAGTATTTTTAATGTGTCCGTATTGTTTGTAGTGATTGCAGTTAGACAATTTTTTTTATGAACTGATTGTGTGTCTTGATGGGCTTCTTCAATTTTCTTACATACTTTGTTAGCAGTTGTATTTTTTTGAATGTTGCCCTTTGTTAATTCAGATTCTAGTTCAGTGCTAATATATATCTCTTTTATTATTTTCTTGTTTTTTAAGTGTTTTTCTTTGAGTTCGTGTGGCGTACTAGGTAGTCGTGTTGTGGACTGTATACTATCATCTTTTTTAATATAGCTATTACCAAATGAGTTATCTAAATTGATAATACTGTTTTCCAATATTATGGTTTCTTTTTCATTAGTTTCATTTGCAATACTGGGATGTATCAATGTATACAGATTACTGTGATACTCTCTCTTTCTAGTGTTAATTCTATTTTTCTTTATTAGTAAACCTTTCTCTTCTAATTCTTGAATGGCTTCAATAGTTTTCGTTCTAGAGAATCCAATATCTTTAGCTAAAGTTGAATAACTTGGATATGCTTGACCTTCTATATCTGCATACCTACATAAAGCAAAAAAAGCGCTTTTAGCATACCCGCTAATTTCTGCTGAAAATATAGTGTTTGGTACAGTAAAATATCCTTTGTTCCAACCTTTTTTTACAATACAATTTGTTTTACGTGCTTCAATTTCTATATCTACACTATGATTAATCGAATAATTTTCGTTTAAATCAATTACGATGGTTTCTGTTTTGTTCATGGATGAGACCTCCGTCTTAAAACAGGACGCCATGTAACATCTTTTTTTTCAAACTCTAATAAAGGGTTGAGATTACCGCTGTTTTTTAATATAATTAGCGTATAACAACCTTGTTTGAAGGATGATGTATGGTTATCCAGCTTTAATTTGTTTAGTTTCTTTGTGTGTATTTCTTTGAGTGGAATTCTTGGACCTAGGTTGCCGCCTATGGTCCTTTTTGTTTCTAGTAAGGATTGGTAGTTATCTTATTTGTCACTAGTTTAATGTTTTAACTAAAGCTATGACAACCACGTGGTTCAAACTACAAAACCACGTGGTTCAAATGACGTAACCACGTGGTTCAAATGACACACATCGTTGCTCGAGTGACAAAAGCACGTTGTTAAATGTACAAAACCACGTGGTTCAAATGACGTATACCACGTGGCTTAATGTACGTTTATTTTAGAAATTTTTTTTATAAAATAGTTCTAAATGCATTTTAGCTATCTATTGTGCTTTTATTTTTTAACCACCAGTCTTTAATTTCACCAGAATATTGCTCCCATTTGTCTTTAATTACAATATCTTCTTCTAAAAGTATGCTGCCAGGCGTTGCCCATACTTTTGTTAACCCTGAATAGTCATCCCATATTCGATAGTTACTAATATGCTTGTATGTTTCCAATTCAGATAATGCTTTTTGGATTGAGGTTCTTCTTGTAGAGGGTCTACCAGATGTTAGATCGATCATTAAACACACTTCATCGAGGGTCCATTCATAAATACTTTTCCTGAATTCAGGTTGTAGAGCTATCATCAGTATTTGTGCAGTCCCACTGGAAAGATCAGCTAATAATGCTCCGCTAAATCGTTCAAAATAGCCAGCAGCCATGGAATTGTAGATCCTATCAGTAAACATCACAGTAAACTTTGCATCTTTTCCTTGTTCTGCTCGGCCACGTTCAAATCCCACTTCTTGTAGTAGATGAATAAATGTCCGTTCCTCTGTGTTATCACCAATATCCTGAAGAACAACTTCAGCTCTAAAAAGTCTCAGTAGTGAGTTTTCTAGTAAGTTGTATGAATCTCCGCTAGGAGTAAGATGACAGGCCCTTAGTATCTCATACATGTTCACGGTGAGCTCTTTAGTTTTTCCTTTGTTTTCCCATAGTTTATGCAATGACATTAAAACTTTCGCATCAAATGGAGTTAGCTCTTCTCCTACTGTATATCTAAGAGTTCCTTTACGTATTTTACGTACAATTTTCCCAGTGTCATTTTTTTTACGGTTATTTTTTTGTACTGCAAATATCCCTGCTTCTGCTACCTTTTGTTCAAGGAAATATGTTCTTTCCTTGTGAAGTTTCTGACGTTTATCTATTGCTAACTCCAAAATTTTCACTTGCGTACTGAATTTTGAAATGTCTTCTTCATTTTTTATGTTACTTGAGATTTCTTTTACTTTTAAAGCTTCAATGAGCATGGCCTGCGTTGAAGATAACTGTTTGTTAATTTTATTTAATGGATTTTCTTGTGCAAGTGATGTTGCAGCTACTTCAAATAGTGTTTCTACATCCCCTATATCACTGTCTGAAGTTAATATTTCGTTTGTCCAGTTTTCAATGGTTTTTGATCTTTTTAAACGGGGCATTGTTTTACTCCTCTCTTAAAAGATCTAATATCCTAGGTGTTTTAAAAAATAACTTATGGCAACATTAATAAAAGGAGATTGGTCTAGTTCACTTTGCTTCAAGTACATTTTTAATCGAGTCTCTAAATCTTTATCTAAATACAAGGTTGAATGTGTGTAAGTCTCTGTTTTTTTTCTTTTTATTAGCTTCCCATTTTGAATCGTAAATAAATTCTGCACAGATTCTTTTAAAAATTGTTCTAAATATTCTTCGGCTCCTGGAATCTGATTTTTACTTTCAGTGCGCTTATTTTTTTTAGAACCAGTATCAACACTAGAACTAGAACCAGTATCAACACTAGAACTAGAACTAGTATCAACACTAGAACTAGAACCAGTATCAACACTAGAACTAGAACTAGTATCAACACTAGAACTAGAACTAGTATCAACACTAGAACTAGAACTAGTATCAACACTAGAACTAGAACCAGTATCAACACTAGAACTAGAACCAGTATCAACACTAGAACTAGAACCAGTATCAACACTAGAACTAGAACCAGTATCGACACTAGAACTAGAACCAGTATCAATACTAGAACTAGAACCAGTATCAATACTAGAACTAGAACCAGTATCAATACTAGAACTAGAACCAGTATCAATACTAGAACTAGAACCAGTATCAATACTAGAACTAGAACCAGTATCAACACTAGAACTAGAACTAGTATCAACACTAGAACTAGAAATTAGTAAATCGGACTCATCTTCAAAATTGTCCGACGGGGGAATTGTGGCATCATCAATCACGTTAGGTATAAATGCACTATGAGCAGATCTTGTTCTATTTGAACGCAAACTAGATTTTAAACGATCCTTGTTACTGGCCATTAAATCCACTCCTTAGCTATTTTAATATGATTGATGAGATCATCCTTTAATTCCTCAAAACGTTCTAACTTAATATCAGGTAAATCTTCAAGTAATTTTTCTTCGACATACTCTAACCGACTTTCTAATGCACGTAGATAAATTGAATTGTCATGATAGTTATTCTCAATTCTTTCTAGAAGTTCATCTAAAAGAATTTCGTATTGCTCTAAAGCGACTTTTTGATCTTTTCTAGAATCGGTAATTCCTAATGTTGCAAATTCTGCGATTCTAGCCAAACGACGAATTACAGACCCAAAAACAAGGCTGCCGTATTCTTCTTTGCATTCTTCTAAAATCGAATCTTGAAGAGTATATCGATCAATTAAACCGACAACGATTCCAATCATAGCTAGATTGGGATTTACGTTGTTTCTAATATGAAATAACGTTTCAAAAAAACGGGCCAAAGCTTGATAAGCATAAACTTCAGCTTGTAAAACAGTAACAACATAATCTGAAGCAGATAAAGCGGAGGTTGTTTGCTCGTTAAGACTTGGCGGGCAATCGATTAATATGTAATCATAGTTATCCTTAACTAAATCAAGAGTGTTTTTTAAATACAAGATGGGGGAGCCTTTAAAACCCTCATGCTGTAATTCATAAATTCTTCTTCCGTAAATAGCTAATAAGTCATCGGAAGGTAATAAATCAAGTAAGTCACCACATTTAACAATATACGGAACCGGATCTTGATCTTCAATTGCTTCTAAAACAGTCTCGTTAGAAAACGTATAAGTACTTCGTTGTGATAATAATGTACTTACATTTCCTTGAGAATCCATATCAACAACTAAAACTTTTTTTCCTTTACGAGAAAGCAGGTAGGCTAATATACCTGTAGTAGTGGATTTGCCGACTCCACCTTTTTGCAGCATAAACGAAATGGTCACGGCCATAAAAATTCCTCCTGAATATCAACTCGTTAATAAAATATAACTAAATTTAGGGCTAAAAACAACACTAGATTTAGTTCTAAAAATAATTCTAGAACTAAATCTAGTGTTAGTAATAAAGTAGAAATAATAAAATACAAAACGAAGAGAACAAATGAATTAAAAATTTATTCTTATGTAAATGTTTTGGTAGCTATAAAGCGAGCAAAGAATCATCTATTTGGAATATGCCAAATTACAAAAAGGAAAAAAATTACAAAAAATCATTAAATAAAATTTCTTGATGATATAATTACCGTAATAGTAGCCTTGTAAGGAGTGATTTTATGGATGATGTAGAGCGCCAAAAGCATTTTTATCAGACTATTTTTAATTTATCGTATGATGGAATAGTTGGAGTGGATAATGACGGACGTATAATTATCATAAATGAAGCTGGGGCTAATTTTCTTGGTATATCCATCAGTGAAGCAACAAAAGGAAATATTGCAACCATTAATCCAAAAGCAAGTCTATTACGCGTGCTGGCTGATCAAAGTTTTCATCACGATGAAATTCGTAGACTTGAATCTCACACCGCAATTATTAACCGAGCCCCTGTGTATTACAATGATGAATTAATAGGGGCAGTATCGAGTATGCGGGATATTACAGAACTTCAACAATATGAGGAGACAATCAGGCGTAATATAAGTCAACAAGGACTTCAAGCAAAGTGGACGTTGTCTCATTTAGTTGCTGAGTCTGAACCGATGCAACACCTACTTCGCTTAGCACACCGATATGCTGCAGTTGATTCGACGTTACTTTTGCAAGGTGAGTCGGGAACCGGAAAGGAAATGTTGGCTCAAGGTATTCATTCTGAGAGTCGACGCTCTAAAGGTCCCTTTGTTGCACTGAATTATGCAGCCGTACCTGAAACCTTGCGTCAACTACTCCCACTTACGCTTTGTTTAGAAGTGGGAGCTTGCCACTGACCTGGTGGTGAACGGCTTACGCCTCCCACTTTACGGTTCCCTTGCGAGAACACACAGTCGCGACATGAGGCTGGCTGACGGTCAGCCTGATAGGAGGAGTCATGCTCCTGCTACCTCGTTCTGGTGACGTTTCTCTACGCCACGTTCACGTATATTTCTAGCACCAATTAAGTCATCATTCAACTGGTAATGGCACTTTTTGCACTCGAAGCGATGCCGTTTCTTATCTCGATTTGCCTTTGCAGTGTGTCCGCACTTGGGACAACGCTGGCTGGAGTATTTCGCGGAGACGGAGAGTACAGGAATTCCTTCTGCGAATGCTTTGTACCGTATGAACGTTTCCAATTGGGCAAACGCCCATGAGAATCGCCAATAGCGGTCGTTCAACCGAACCACAGTGTTCAAGTTGATGTTGGTCAAATCTTCTAGCACGATACAAGGATGACTGCCAGAACATTTGGCAAAGGTGATGATTTCATTGGCTACTTGATGATTAACATCTGTCATAAAACGGTTTTCTCGTCCAGCAACTTGTTTCAACTTTCGTTTTGCTGATCGAGTGCCTTTGCGTTGCAATTCTTTGCGCTGACGGACGAATGTAGCTTTCTTATCCTTGATCGAGCGTCCCTTGAAGAACATCACTTCGTCCATCTGATTGGTGGCAACAGCCAAGAAATTCATACCACGATCTACGCCAATCATCGCATCACAATCACGAGAGAGCGGTTCTGCGATTTCGCGTTTCACGGTGACGTGCAATGAAAATCCTTTGCGAGTCGGCACTAATTCTGCTGATCCAAATGTCCACATCTCATGATGGAGATACGGTTGATAATATTCTCCAACTAGGTAAGGAACTTTGATCCGTTTTGACAGTGTGCCTAGTGATAACGTTTGTGACGCTGGCTGGATGGTGTAATCACGATTGTACGAGTAGACCAATTTACTATGCGTGAAGTTTGCCAGTAAAAGTCGGCCATTGCTCTTGGCGCTGGCATACGTGCCTGCCACCGTAGAGCAGACATTGCACGCCATTTGTGATTTGAGTCCGAATTTTTCTCTTAACCTGTGGTAAGTCAATGGTTGCAATCGCTTATATGCGCTAATTCCACCATGGTCGAAAGCAACTTGACTAGCAAAATTCAGTGCATCACGATTTGCCTTCAATGATGCGTTGAGTTCACTTGCTTGTTCAGGTGATACGAGTAACTTCAATCGAATGGTGCGTATGAGTTCCACATTCATCACCTCTTTTCAGTAATTATATGATATCATAAAATTACTGAAAATAAATACATGCCATTCCTCCCCCACTTTCACTTCGTTTAGAAGTGGGGGACTCCTGACACAACTGCGTTGAATTCACATCACTTTCATTTATAGGATATCCAATCGGGTCACTATTATCATTGCTGATCTTGGAACGTATCCAACGCAAATGGATAATTGTTTCATCCGCCTTTGACATGGCGCTATTTGGACTTCTGTTTGGATTAGCAAGTTCATCAATTGTTATTGTTCTCTTTGGGTTTTTGTACACGCTTGTTAGTAATGTTTTTTCAAATGGGTTTCACATTTTTCAAGCAGAAATATTCCCTACACCAGTTCGTGCAACTGCAGCAGGCTGGGGCTATAGTTTAAGCAGATTAATGAGTGGGGTAATGCCGTTTGTGCTTCTTCCTATTTTACACGCTGATGGAGTCGTTGCGATGTTTAGTGCGGTGGCGGCTGCTATGGTTCTCATTATGATTGATATTGGAGTATTCGCCCCAAGAACTACGGGTATTGCACTAGAGACAGTTAATGATGTAGCCATATAATTTTTACTAAAGATGGCATTCATTTAAGTAAAAGATAAAAAATAGATATATCAATGAACCACCGCTTTAACGCTTGATGGCGTTTAAAGCGGTGGTTTGTATATGTTTGGGTTATTAAAGGAAAGCGATACATGCTTAAATTAAGAGATGAACTTAAAAATAAGATAAAAAAAGGATTTTATTGCTATGTTTAAATGATGGGAGATTATATGTTTAATAAAGAAATTATCATTATAAATTACATGATCAAGAGTTGATGTTACTTTAAATACCTACCACTCAACTGTTTCACAGAGACAATAGGGTGAATATGATTCTCGTAAGGGAGCCACTAGACGATTAATTGCAGATCGTTTGACAAAAAAGTTTGATGAATACAACACAATTAAAAATTCAGGTATACACTGACGTACTGAACTAAAAACTAAAAGTAAAAAGATACCTGGATATGGAAGAGTATTTTACGTGCATAATAACAGAAAAAAATAGTAAAACAACTGATACTGCAGTAAGTCAGCTGACATAACTTAATATCTACCGTGAGGCGAAATTACACCACATTTAGGACTTGATCCAATTCCGGAACATAAAAACTAAATATTGATTTTTTTATAATTTTATATTACTATTCAGATTAATATACGAGAATTAAATAATTTATTTAGAGGAGCAGTGTGAATTACACCATAATAGATGTTATTTAGTGCTGTACTTACATAATAGTCCTTAATTAAATTTAGCAGTAATCTCAAAAATGGGATTTTGAATTTATGTTTATTTAATTGGGGGGTTAAATAGTGAAGCACTCAAACTCACGAGACCGTCGTGAAGACTATGCGTTACGTTATGTTCCGCAAAGTTTTCGCCTATGGCATTGGTCCAGTATTTTTAGCGTGCTAATTGGGTCCTCAACAGCCATGTTTTTCCTGGCTTGGGGAAGTGAACTAACTTTTGAATATGGCACAATACCAACCATTTTGGGAATGGTTTTTGGCGTCATTATGATTGGGTCAGTTGGATTCTTCTTTAGCTGGATTGGATCCCAAACAGGATTAGATAGTGATTTAATCACTAGAGGTAGTGGGTATGGCTTTATGGGATCAGCAATTGCCTCTATTGTTTATAGTTTTAACTATATCATGTTTTTTGCATTTGAAGGGTCTATTTTAGTTGCCGCGTTACATTCTGGAATTCCGACTGTCCCGAATTTAGTATGGGAAATTCTTATTGGGGTTATTTTTATTGTATTTGCTACGTGGGGGATGGTTTTTTTAAACTGGTTAATGTGGATTACACTTCCTATTTATATTTTAGCGATGGGTATTGTTTGGTATCATGTCGCACATATGATTCATCAAATTCCATGGTTAAGTTATCATCCGGCAGTAGCACCTTCCACTACTTCAGGTCCCATTCTTCTTCAATTAGCGGCTACTGTCTTTGCTCTCATTAGTATGGGAACACAAGGAGCGGATCTTGGTCGTTTTGTTCGTCCAAAAGACAAAGGAATTGGATCGTTTTTTAATGGCTATATGGTGATGGGATTTACTTTTCTAGTCGTTGTTTTAATGGGATCCTATTTTGGACTAGAATTGAATCAAAGTAATCCAGGCACTTACTTTATGTCCGTTTTAGGTTTTGGAGGGTTATTAATTGCTCTTATTACACAGGTGCGTATTAATACTGTCAATGTATACAGTGGATCTCTTGCATATTCAAACTTCTTCTCTCGTGTTTTCCACTTCACACCCGGACGCCAATGGTGGGGAGTTTTAACTGCTATTCTTGGAACTATCTTAATGATGGGCGATATATTTTCTCGTATGCTACAGATCCTTACATTCGAAGGAGTTTTTATTATTGCGTGGGCGATGAGTGTAGTGTCCGATACGCTATTTAATAAATGGATGCTCAAGCTAAGTCCGCCTAACTATGAATATAAACGAGCATTTCTTCCTCATTTCAATATTGTTGGAGTAGGGTCATTAGTTGGTGCTTTAGTAGTAGCAATCCCTTTAGCGTTTGGAATGGGTGGGTCTGAGGGGGTTAGTTTGGCTCCATTTGTATCAGCGGTATTAGGGTTAGTTCTTCCTCCTGTTATAGCATTGATAACTCGAGGCAAGACCTATCACGTAAATAGTACAGCACAGGTACAGCCAAGCTCAGCTTCTTTATCGACATGTACGCACTGTCACGATCAATTTGAGGCAATTGATATGGTCTATTGTCCATTTCATAAAGGGGGGATCTGTTCAGTGTGTTGTGGATCTGAGGCTCATTGCCATGATATGTGTAAAACAACAGCAAAGAATATTTCTACACCATTGTCAGTCTAATAGAAACTTAAATATTTGATTTAAATTTCCTAAGTAATAGGTGAACTATCGTTATCTTGAATCATTGCAAGTGGTTTTCGTTTGGTTCATCTCCGAACGACATAGCACGGAACCAGCGGATTGACTGCTGATGTAGTGGGGAGGGATATTATACACCTTTGTCTGCTTAATGATCAAAGGATAATGAAGTCTCACGGAAGAGACAATATTTGTTTTTCGCTAGTATAAAAGTCATAGAATCGCAATTAATTTGTGCATAACATTTACAACATGAAGTTCTGTAGTGATTTTAAGTGAATAGAACACTATTTTGCCTAAGTGGCACTAGCAGAAGGATGAAAAGGGTTCATAATAAATAATTACGTTGTTTTTTGTCAAACGAAAATATCCTAAAAATTGTGTGTATCTACACAACAATCTAACATATGGATATTTTTCATTACAGTTTTATCAAAGCATGCTACATTATATATCTGTCGACTTCGAAGACGAGCAAATGTTTGTGATGTGCGAGGGGGGTTAATTTTATTTGCAACGAATTGGTCATTCGTAATCACGGATCCCCATTTGTAGGACTCGAGATTCTTTGTAACCACTAGATTCAGCTTTCGTAACAATTGGGGATTACTTTAAATAGCAATTTTGATCCTTCTCGATCCACAGGCTCATATCACCATTTCAGTGACCGTCTCTTCGGATCAGATAGACGAATCACTAAATCCTCGAACGTATAAAACTTTACGATCATGCCCAACATGCAAGTTCTGACACCTACGGCTTGTGGCAAGGAGGAGAGATTCTTTCGGGTACACGAGTCAGTGGCTATGCTGCAAAAGAAAAATGAAGATGGGACGCTAGTGCGGTTTCACATAGAATAACAAGACTACGCACTACTCATCTTGAATGAAATAGGATGTACACCATTTCACTAAACTGGTACTCCGCTGTTATTCACGTGATTTCTCATTTTTGCGAGAGCAGGAGTGTCATTGTGATGTCTAATCTAATGGGGAACCATATTTAGAGACAACCGACTCACCACTGCACTTGTCGACCGATTGATACTCCATGCATACATCCTGGCCTTCACGGGCGAAAGCTACCGATTAAAATATTGTGCTGTCTAATATGAAATTCTAATTCTCTGTTTTGGTAGTGTCCTATGAAAACATTTACTGCAATACTATGTACTTTTCACTTGCAAAACATACATGTTGCAAATCCATAGGATGATATGACTCGTTCACCTATCCTCAAGGCCGAAATTCGCTTGATGGTAACAAGCTGAAACTCTCTAAGATTAGCGAAGTAAGGATCTAGTTATACTGTCAACTGCAAGTAAAGATTAAAATTTTGTACTAAGTCAATAGGATGGACGTGTTGTTTTCGCTACACATCAGTTGAGCCACTTCGATCGTTTCAACGAGAGCCACCATATTTCCAGCAAACTAGCGCAATTTACGTGGAGTGAGGGGTATGATAGGCTCGCTTGCCTCGCGGAATTCCTTGGAGATCGCGCTTTCGCGACAAGTTATACCCCTGGAGACTGCATGTCTAGTGCACCCATATTTAGATCAACTTCCATGCGAAGTGGCTCTCACTCAGTTGATCAAAGTGGCTCAAAGTACCGTTAGCAAATACACGTGTCCGTGCTCGTTCGGTGATGATTGAGATCGGTGTGAATGAAGAAGGATATCGAGAAATTCTTGGCATGATGATTGGTGATAGTGAGTCAACGGGGAATTGGTCTGAGTTCTTTACATGGCTGAAAAGTTGAGATCTACGCGGTGTGGACATGGTAGGGTTAGATAGCCACAGCGGACTTGTAAAGGCACTACAATCTTAGTTTCAGGGTAGCACAAGGCAACGGTGCCAAATACACTTCATGCGTAACTTTTTGGATACGACACCAAAAAGTCTACACGACGAGTTGTACGGTTAGGTACGTGCCATTCTCAATGTACCCGACTTAGAAACAGCGAAATTGTTGATAAACAAAGTCTTGGAGGAATACGGGGAGAAGCAGCAAAAGCCATTGCTGTTCTTGAGAACGGATTTGATGATAGTACGGCGGCACTGTCCCTTCCTGACCGATATCGCGATCGACTGTGCACAACTAACGGGATCAAGCGGCTAAACGATGAGATACGTTGTCGTGACAGTGTGATTCATATCTATCCGAACCGAGATTCCGTAACTAGACTCATTGGTGCATTGTTAATGGAGAAGAAAGTAAAGTGGCAAATGGGACATAAATACTTAGATATGGCGGAGTATTTCACATGGCGTGATGAGCAATGCATGAAGGTGAAATGCATGAAGGTGAAATGCATGAAGGTGAAATGCATGAAGGTGAAATGCATGAAGGTGAAATGCATGAAGGTGAAATGCATGAAGGTGAAATGCATGAAGGTGAAATGCATCGAAGGTCAGACCAAAGGTTATCATAATGACGTTTACCTAGGGGAATGTACACATTAAACTTGATCTAATAACAAGACAATTAGTATAAATAATATATCATTTAATGTCATATTTAATTACATCTGAAAAAATGACGGCTTCTCATATTTCACTATAAAGAATCATTTCGAATAAATATAGAGGTTTTTATTATATGTTTGTCAATAATAATAAGATTGATTCTTAGTAATTGTGCAAAATAACAAAGACTTTTTTTACAAACTACGTTATGATATCTATCATGCTAACCAGATGAATATTATACAATCAGACAAATTGTTTCACTAGTTCATAGGATGATTTGGAGGTGGAAGAAGTTTTTCTTAATTAGTAGAATTATAAACTCTTTAAAAGTTATGATTAAAAGTTTACGAGAAAAGGAAGTATTTAAATTTAAAGCAGGAGGAATGATGAAGAATGCTGGAGGCTGCAATTGAGAGAACGAACATAATTGAAGTTTCGCAAACAGAAAAAAGACGAAATATTTGGGCAGCTGGGTTAGGCTACTTAGCTGATGGCTTAGACCAACTTATTATTTCATATACGTTACCGGCAATTGTGGCCACTTTTGCACTAACGACCATTCAAGCTGGATCAATTGCTACAGCAACCATGATTGGTACATGGTTAGGGGCCTATGTCTTTGGCTTTTTAGCTGATTATTTTGGTAGAGTGAAAACTTTTACCTATTCTATTTTAGTGTATGCATTAGCAACAGGCATTTCAGCGTTTTCACCAAGTTATGAATATCTTATGATTTTACGATTTCTTGTTGGAGTTGGTATTGGAGGAGAGTTTGGTATTGGAATGGCACTTGTGACAGAAACTTGGCCAAGTAAGTGGCGTGCTCGTGCCGGATCGTATGTAGCAGTAGGTTTTAGTATAGGTGCATTATTAGCTTCAATCGTGACATTGTTGGTTATGCCAATTTGGGGTTGGCGGGGTGTGATGGTAGTAGGTGTAATTCCTGCTGCATTGGCAGTATGGTCTCGTTTAAAAATAAAAGAACCTGCAATTTTTGAAGAAAATAAAAGTAGCGGAAATAAAAAATTTCCTCTGGTCTATTTATTTAATACAACTACGCGTGCAAAGGCTACTATTGGACTTTGGTTTATGACTGCAGTTCAAAATTTTGGATATTATGGCATTATGATTTGGATGCCAACGGCACTTGCTAAGTACCATCATTATAGTTTGGCTGATACTACGGAATGGGAATTAATCACCACCGCGGGTATGATTGGCGGAATTATTTTATTTGGGGTACTTTGCGATAAAATTGGTCGCAAACCCATGTATATTACTTTATTTTTACTTACAGCAATTGTAATCCCGATTTATTTCTCTATTTCAAATCCAAGTATAGTGTTATTTGGTGGATTCGTACTTGGGGCAGTTGTCAACGGTGGGATGGGTGGATATGGTGCAATTTTATCAGAGCATTTTCCTACCGCAGCAAGATCAACTGCTGAAAATTTCATATTTGGTACAGGACGAGGAATCGGGGGTGGATTTGGCCCTCTTCTTATCGGTTTGCTTGCCGTGCATATGTCTTTATATGCAGCTCTAGGGTTCTTGTTTATTGTTTATCCATTTGCAGCATTATTTACTTGGCTTCTGGTTCCGGAAACAAAGGGTATAGAGTTACCAGCTTAATCAAAATTAATTTTCAATAAAATTTATTATTTAACTAAAGATAACAATAAATTAGTATTAAGGAAATAAACTTTAAGGTTTATTACTACTTTTGAGGGAGGTAAAGATATTATCGCCTCCTTCAAAAGTAATTTTTAATTATTATTGTATGTATTTATTAATTCGTGTAGGGGGTAATGATGATGTTTGATTTAGTCATTCAAAATGGGTTGATTGTAACTCCGCAATTGACCAGTAGGAATGATATTGGAATCGTAGATGGTAAAATAGCCGCTGTTGGAAAAATAGATAGAACAAAAGCAAGAGAGATATATAATGCCGATGGGAAATATGTGTTCCCAGGTTTTATAGATGAGCACGTGCATAGCCGAGATCCAGGATTAACTGATAAGGAGGACTTCGCTCACTCGACGATGTCTGCAGCGGCAGGGGGTGTGACTACTATTTTAGAGATGCCAAATAGTATTCCTCCAGTTAAAGACGTTGAATCCTTTGACTTAAGAGTGCGAGAATTAAAATCTAAAGCATATGTAGATTATGGATTATGGGGTATGGTACTAGGAGACCTTAATCAAAAGGACTTGCCTGGATTAGCTAAAGCTGGTGTCGTAGGATTTAAGCTTTTTTGGGGATACGGATTAAATAAAAAGACACTAGCTCTTATTTACAATTTTTCAAGTGCGGATGATGTTATGATGCCTCCTGATGAAGGCGAAATTTACGATGCATTTAGAGTTATTGAACAATTAAAAAAACCATTGGCTATTCACGCTGAAAATAGTTACATCATTACACGTTTAACATTGCAGGAGCGTGCATCTGGTCATATTGATTACGCATCATTTTTACGTTCACGTCCACCTTTTTCTGAAGCGATAACGATTCAAAATGGAATAATGCTTGCTAAAGCTACAGGTGTACATCTTCATATTGTGCATGTATCTTCTAGCGAAGGTTTGGAGTGTATTAAGTCTGCGAGGGCAGAGGGGTTGCCGATTACAGGAGAGACGTGTCCTCATTATCTTGTATTATCTGATGAAGACTATTCACGATTAAATGGGAATATGAAGGTTTACCCTCCTATAAGGGAAAAATATCATCAAAATAAACTTTGGGAAGGCATTCAGAGTGGAGTGATTCAAACAATAGGATCTGATCACGCACCTCATGAAGAGAAAGAAAAGAAGGGCGATATTTGGACTGTACCTGCAGGTGCCTGTGGAGTTCAGACACTTGTTCCATTGATGTTACATGCCGCATCACAAGGAAAAATCACACTTAATCAAGTTGCTGCATTATTGTCTGAGAACCCAGCACGGATTTGGGGGTTGTATGGACAAAAGGGAGCATTAAGTAAAGGATCCGATGCAGATATTACTATAGTTGATATGAATGTCATTCGAAAGTTAAGTAATGAGGAGTTGTTTTCAAAGAATAAAATTAATCCATTTGTAGGTATGGAGATTCAGGGTGCTCCAATTGCTTCTTTTTTACGTGGGATTCAAGTGATGGAAGATGGTAAAGCAATCACAGGACCAATTGGTCAATTGATAAAGCCGTCAACGAGTTGTCAATCTAATTGGTAAAAAAGATAGCAAATAAACTGTATTTATGGAAAAAGGAGGAATAATGGTGAAAGTAACGGTTGCAGAAGCTATGATAGTTGGTGGCCTTGCACATTGTAATATAGTAGCAGGGAAAAATGGAATAGATAGAGAAATTGAGTATGTTACAGTGATGGAGGTTCCTGATGTAATTGAATGGTTAAATGGTAAGGATTTCTTACTTACTAGCCTATATGCAATTAAGGATGATATCCAAGCGCAGTCAGAATTGGTCTATCAACTGGTTGAAAAAGGCTGTGCTGCGCTTGCTATAAAAACCCATCGATTCTTTGATGAAATTCCAGAGTGCATACTCGAAGCGGCTAATAATTTAAAATTTCCGATTATTGAAATAGATAAAGATGTAAAATACATTGATATTATTACTCCTTTAACTGGGCTTATTTTAGATAAACAATCATTTGATCGAGAACATATAGAAAATTTCTTTTATGTATTGTCTGAAATGGCGATGGAAGGAAAAAATTTTTCAATGTTAATTGAAATTATTGAAAAATTTATTCACAATTTTGTTACTTTAGAATCGGAGGTCTCTGATGTTTTATTATTCAGGAATACAAATAGTGTTATTACACCTTTAACTATCAGTCAACGAACAGCATTGTTAAAAACAAAGCGTGCTTTGGGTATGACTCGTAAATTAGATGGAGTTGTATTACCGTGTATTGTTGCCCCAATTATATTGAATGGAGAATTAGAGGGTATTTTAACATGTTGGCAGACGGTAAGAACATTTACTCAAAATGATTTATCCATACTTGAACGTGTGATTCCACTTCTATCACTGCAAATTTTAGAAGTGAGAACAAAAATTGAAGTGGAACAAAAATATAAAAATGATTTTATGTCGGAGATTCTCTTGGGTAACATACCGTCTGATGAGGAGATAAATGAAAAATCACGATTATTTCACTGGGATTTATCAATGGATTATGTAGTGTCTATCTTTGATATAGATCACGTTAAGCGTTTGATTGAAAATAAGTTAGACAATGAATTATCTTTTCAAGGATTTAAACAAAGAGGATTGAAAAGTATTGAAAGACTAGCACAAGATAAATTTCGCAAAGTTATTATTATTTTATGGAATGATAAATTTATTTTGTTATGTCCTTATGATCGATATGAGGATCAAGTAACTATTATTAATCATCTTAAAATTGAAATGGAAGAAATACAAAAAAAATTAATAAAAGATATTCCTGAATACACCTTTACGGTAGGTATATCTAGACCATATCCTGGGATTAATGGTTTGCGCGAGGGATATGCTGAAGCTAGCAAGGCAATACAACTTGGACGCCCGATATATGGGCATAACACATGCATTTATTTTGGCGAATTGGGGGTATATAGGATTCTCTCCCTTTTAAAAGAGAACTTGGACGTAAAGTTATTTTATGACGAGACTATCGGTCAACTTTTGACGTACGATCTTACGCATGATGCGCATTTGACTGAAAGTTTAATTGCTTATTTTAATAGGGATTTTAATGTCGTTGATGCAGCGAAAGATTTATTTGTTCATCCTAATACAATTAAATATAGATTGCAAAGAATTGAAGAGGTTACAGGTTGTTGTCTGCAAGAATCGGAAGGAAGATTAAAACTTCATTTGGGATTAAAAATAAGTAAGATATTAAATTAAATAAATTAAAAATTTCATTTGTATATTTAGACAATACTTTCATGATTTATTTGGCGAAATATATATATATCTACTTTGTTTTGATTACTACACTAGATAAATAAAGAATTAAATTTAGTGACAGGAGGGTCACGGGTGGGAAAACCTAGTTATCATGAAGAACGCGGGTTGGCTATTCATTTTTTATTGGATGTGTTTTCACGTTTTGGATATGGGGCAAATGGGATCACTCGCTTGGCGTACTCAGAATCTGACAAATTGGCGAAAAGACAATTTATACAGTTATGTGAAAACGAAGGCATGAACGTACGTGTGGATGATGCAGGAAATGTTATTGCTAGGCGAGCTGGAGTAGGTATTGAGAAATGTGCAGTTGCTTGTGGTTCCCATTTAGATTCTGTAATTAATGCAGGAAGTTATGATGGTGTATTAGGTGTCCTAGCTGGGTTAGAAGTAGTAAGAATGCTTAATAGAAAGAACATTAAAACTAAATATCCTATTGAGGTTATTGCTTTTACTTGCGAAGAGTCAACTAGATTTGGAGTCTCGACAATTGGGAGTAAGGCAATGGTGGGACTATTAGATATGAATATCATTACGGGTCTTACTGATAAAACAGGTATATCTTTTGAGGAAGCAGTTCGCTTACAAGCATTTGATCTTGCTCGTTTTCCGCAAGCACATAGAAGCTCAGATGATTTAAAGGCATTTATTGAACTTCATATAGAGCAAGGACCTGTACTTGAACAAAAGAAAAAACAAATTGGTGTAGTCGGTTCAATTGCTGCACCCACTCGATATCGGCTTATTATCTCTGGTGAAGCTGGTCATTCTGGCACAACAACGATGCAGTTACGCAAAGATGCTTTGGTTGGTGCTGCTGAAGTAATTCTTGCTGTAGAAAAAATTGCTACCTTAGAGCAACATTTTTATTCTGTGGGGACTGTCGGATCACTTCATGTATACCCCAATTCAGTTAATACAATCCCTGGGAAAGTGGAACTGATTTATGAATTTAGAAGTAATGACTGTGCAACTAAGCATCAATTAAATCTAAATTTACTTTCAATTGTTAATGACATCGCTGATCGTAGAAAACTTACAGTTGAAAGTCAGCTGTTAAGTGATGAATCGCCTATTGAACTAAATTCATTCATAGGAAATATAATCAAAGAGTCTTGTGAAAAACGAGATATATCCTTTTTAGAAATGGCAAGTGGAGCGGGACATGATGCTATGAATATGGCAAAACTATGTCCTACAGGTATGATTTTTGTTCCATCTGTGCGAGGTATTAGTCATCAGCCCGGAGAGTTTACGGAACCTTTTGATATAGAAGCAGGGGTGGATATTCTTTACGATACGATGCTTCGTTTAGCAGAACCGATATAATCATGATTAAGGAAAGGATGTAACGAAATGAAATTATTGCAAAGTACTGTTTTGTTCAATATAGAAGCTAGTTCACGTTATAAACACATGGCAATCTATGCTCCGGAAGTTATTGATGAGTGCATAGCAGGTCAGTTTTTTTATTTGAAATGTTCGAATCATATTTCTCCATTGCTTCGACGTCCAATGAGTATTTATAAAATAGTAAAGGAAAAAGATGAAGTACATTTTTTGTATTTAATTAAAGGAGAGGGAACAAAGAGTTTGTCTCAGATGCAAGCTGGAGAAAAGTTGGATATATTCGGACCACTTGGAAATGGATTTATTTTAAAAAAAGAATGGAAAAATCTTTTGATCATTGCACGCGGTGTAGGGTTGGCGACTATGGCACCTTTAATTGATTTAGCAACGAAGCAAGGGAAAACGACTTATGCAATTCTTAGCGCAAGATCAAAGGAGGATATCTTGTCCGCAAATTATATGAAGGAGTGTGGTGCTCAAGTAATATTAGTAACAGATGAAGATGGGAATAGCGATATGGTTTATGTAAGGAAGTTGATTGAAAGCATGATTGATAGTAAGTCTATCGATGCGCTATTTACTTGTGGATCAAAACGTTTGACGAATTTACTAAAAAACATTTCTTTACAATATAAAATTCCCGGTCAAGTTGCATTAGAAGAAAATATGGGGTGTGGTTTAGGAATGTGTTTTTGCTGTGTTAAACCATTTCAACGTGCTGGAAAGATTATTAATTTGCGAGTATGTTCAGAAGGGCCCATATTTCAGTTGGAAGAGGTGATGGAGATATGAGTGAGATTGACATGGAGGTTTCTATTGGTGGAGTTTTAATGAAAAACCCTGTTATGCCAGCTTCAGGAACATTCGCTGAAGAAGCAGCACAGATTTTTGATTTGAATGTACTTGGGGCTCTTGTGACGAAGAGTGTGACGAGATATCCACGTATGGGCAATATAGGACCAAGAATTGCAGAAACAACCGCTGGCATGATTAATGCAGTAGGTATTCAGAGTAAAGGATCTCAATCAATGCTGAATACATCTATTCCTTTTTATCAACAATATAATAGCCCATTAATTATTAGTATTTCTGCTGATACAGCTGATGAATTTATTGATTTAGCACAGGAGTTATCAGTTCCTGGAGTTGCAGCACTTGAAATTAATATTTCCTGTCCTAATCTTGAAGACGATGGGCGATCCTACGCGATGGATCCAGCACAGACCTTTCGAGTCGTGGATTATATTAAGAAAAAAACGAAAATTCCGTTATTTGCAAAGTTGACACCCAATACTAATGCAATTACTGAAGTTGCAATTGCAGCTGAAGCGGCGGGAGCAGATGCGGTGGTAGTTGCTAATACGATGCTTTCAATGGCTATTGATGTGGAGAGCCGTAAGCCTAAAATTGGAAATATCATGGGAGGTCTTTCTGGTCCCTGTATAAAACCAATAATTTTACGGATGGTGTATCAAGTTTATAAAAAGGTGGGCATACCGATTATTGGATGTGGTGGTATATGCAGTGCAGAAGATGCTATTGAGTACATGATGGCTGGAGCGTCCGCTGTTCAAGTCGGAACCTATAATTTTGTGAATCCGATCGGGATGGTCGATATTATTCAAGGAATGAAGGAACACGCTATTCGTCATAAAATATCTTCGTTAAATGACATCGTAGGATCTGTTTGCGTTATTGGTCCAGAAGACATTGATGAGGTTGCAACGTATTAATTACTATTATAAAAATAAATTTAGTGAATTATTCGAATCAGATCGCGATATGAAATTAAAACTTATGTATCGCGATCATTAGATTCTTAAATTAGACATGACGAGAATTTACTTTAAAACATATAGGGTGGAGTGTGACAACTCTGCCAATCTCAAACTCGACTATAGCATGCCCGTTTTCAGTAATTCTACGAATTAAACCTAATTCACCTTTGCATGCCACCTTCTCTACTCCATCTTCATAGACATCATTAATTATTTCAACTGTATCACCGATCTTTGCAAACATTGAGTTCCCCTCCTTGCTCATGAGCAGAAAATAATAATGGGAAATCCTGAGCAAATTCATACAGATCATTATTTATAAAAGTTTGTATTCGAAGTTGTTGTGTTTCATCCATTACAGCGACTTGATCTATAAGCAATCGCTCACAGTGATTCAAAAAATTATGCGTCCACAAACGCGGAGATTCCATATAGAGTAAAATATCACTCAAAGTAAATTGGCTAATTAAATTTTTTTTACATGCTTCAACAAAAACTGCTTCATCTAGATCTAAAGGTGTAGTTATTCTTACTCCATTTTGTTCCAGTTTTTGTCGGCCTGGTAATCCGCGAATTACAACAGTAAGTGTTTCTTGTAACGAAACACCAACATTTTTAAGCGTGGGAAGCCAATATCGCGTGTAACTTGTTGCTGTATTAATGATATCTGAAACATGCAATATATTCATATCATTCCAATTCTGATTTGTTAGATGATCATTATTATCCAAACACCAATAATCACCATTTTTTAATAGAAAAAGGTGCGGTATCCCCATTATTTCCGCAAAGGGGACTGAAAAAAACCAGTCTCTTCGTTCACCTCCAGAAATGGCTTGAGGTAGTAATGAAGTTTTAGATTGGTAAAATTCAGTTAGAAGAGAGATTGTTTCTAAATAGTTCATATCATGATTTAATTGATCGATGATCATGTGGGATATGCTCATTGCTTTTTCTCTGTTATTCATTTGAGAGGAGAGGATTTTGGTTATTTGAGGTAATAAGTGTGAAGCAATATGAGGACCGATTATTTTTTCTACATTAATATAATAGGGTCCTGGAATACAGGAAGTATACCAAAAGGCCATATCATTTTCATTCTTTCTGACTCGAATAGCACCCGTCTGTATCAAGCGTTCTAATAGACGATCCTGTATGTTAATAGTCATCATGACCTCCGGTTAAGTTAACAAAATTCATTTATTATGATTATATCAAATAATCATAATAAATGTTAGCTAATAATAAAACTTGCTTAATTTTAAAGTGTTGTTTACTGGTCAAGTGCTGTTGAGTTCATATAATAGTGTAAATTCAGTTTCTCCACTGAATAATAAAAAACGAAGATGTGCTCCATCGTTCCTTTGGGTAGATTTAGCCTGTTTGCAGAAACCTACTTAAGGCTAACAAAAATGACATGCTATTAAATTACCCTAAATGATAATATTTTGAATCGGTCAGTTAACTTTCGATAATGAACTATCGCAATGATTGGAGCAAGTGTTGAATTCAACTGAATTTTATTTTTAATTGAAACTATCGTAGTGCAATAAACTTTAGTAAATAGTTTAATATAAATCATGTCCGATAATACACCTTATGTAAACTTATTTTAATACTAGTCCCTTCACTTGATCATGACTCCATCATAAAGTGGGTTTTTAATTACACTGAAATATGTGGCAACTATGATCAAGTTTGCTCATCAACGGGTTGCATGTCACTAAGGATTTCATTGGTAATATAGTATATTTTAAAATAACCAAAGTTAAGGTGAAAGTAACTAATATTAGAATATTTAAATTTTTATTTTTGTTGATCGACGTTTCCGTTGTTTACTTCACAGCCATGACAAGATACTAGAGTAGTAGCGTTTTGCGTATCGCTATATTTTTCTTTTTATTATGAAAAATGTAGCGAGTTAACATCATACTAGTCTATTATACATTGTAGGAGGCATGTTCATTGAAAAATAATGTAATACAAGAAAGTCGTGATGTGGGATTTTGGAAGAGTACTATGAATGAGATTGAAACCGTTGGCGTGTTACCGGTACCACTCGAACAAAGAACCATGACTTCGGGTAAATTATTTGTCGTCTGGTTGATGGCTTCTGCTTCAGCTATGACGCCGTTACTTGGTTCTTTGTTATTTCATTTTGGTATGACAGACATGATTGTCGCTATCATCATGAGTTGGATCATTGCATTCATTCCCGCTGGGCTTTTTTCGGAAATGGGACGAGAGGTTCCGTTAACAGGACTCATTGTCGCCCGTAAGACGTATGGAAACATTGGCGCATTTTTATTTTCTATTCTTTTTACATTTGTCAATATGGGCTGGTTTGGATTAAACACAGCAGTCGCAGGAGACGTATTGAATGGTATTTTCCATGCCAATGGTAGCATGTGGTTCTGGATAATTGGTATCGTCCAAGTGATCTTAGTTCTTTTTGGGATGAAGTGGCTCGAGTATTTTTATCGCTACACATCCATACTCTTGCTCGTATGTTACGGTGCATTAACATGGTATTTATACTCGCATTTTCATATCCACTCTCCACAAGCTTCAGAATCCATGCAATGGGGGGCGGCCATAACCACCATTGTCGCTTTTTCTATTTTGGCTTGGACATATAAGCTCTCCACAGTTTCCCGGTTCTGTGTGCCAAAAAACAGTGGTCGTAAACATGTTATGTATTTTCTAGCCCCCTCTGTGGGTATTATGACTGCTGTTTTAGTTATGGCGATCATAGGAATGGACTCACAACAAGCTACTGGCAATTGGAATGTTGCATTACTTGGACCCCATATTCCGGTATGGGGAATGCTTGCAGCAGTGGGAGTTGCCTTAGCCATTATTCATACAAACGCAATGAATCTCTATCCGTCAACAGTGGATTTACTTGTTGCGCTTAATACCATTTGGCGTCCACATCGCTTGATGCAACCTATTGCAACACTGATTTTAGGACTGTTAAGCACCATACTCGCTATTATGGGTATTCTCAATCATGTCTCTGGATTTCTTGATGCCATTGGAGATGTCATCGTACCATTTACATTTATTATGATTGTCGATTGGATTTTTGTGCAAAAGCGTCAAACTCCTGCAAATGAATTCTTTACCCCTGTACAAACAGCATCACATATGTTTAATTGGCCTGCCATATTTGCCTTTGCCATTGGGTTAATCATCGGGATTGTAGGAGGGATGTGGAATGTATCCTTATTTATCACGATATTGCCGCTGCCTGTAGTTGCTGGTTTGGTTGCAGCTGGAGTATATAGTTTGTGGATAAGGAAGCTCCAAGTTTCCGTTTGATGATGTGAGAAGTGCCGACATTTACTTGTGTCGACTCTTCTCCACTGTTTCACATCGATTATTCTAGTACGTCTACTATTTAATGAGTTACTCTAACTGTCCTCTTTTCTTCGTGGTTCCCATAAAATGAGTCTGGTGTATATACCATTAAGTTGGCTAGGCTTAGGTATGCCAACCCTAAGTACTAAGAACTTATTACCATCACGATGAGCTTAAGGGAAGATTGCCACGGGCCGCACCCAAGCACCAGATGCCCCCTCGATAAGAATGGGAAATGCAGCTATTTTAAATCCGAATGGGTGAGGTAACTTATCTAAATTGGATAATTTTTCTATGTGCCAGTATTCCATCTGTGTTCCTACATAATGTGCCTCCCATAATACACTTGAATCCCCTGTGGCACGATATTGATCTGCTTGGATGGTAAGAGGAATATCCCATCCCCAGCCGTCTGTCCCTGTTACTTTAACACCTTGCTCAAGAAGATAGCGTGTTGCAGATGCGCTCATACCTGCGTGTGCTGAAAAATAGGAAGGGTCGAAAAATAATTTATCGGCATCTGTTCTTATAAGTACCATATCCAGTGGTTTTAGCGTGTAGGATATCGACTGTAAAGCTTCTTTAATATCCTGCACTTCAATACTAGTTCCCGGGGCTTTCTTACTAAAGTCAAGAACTACACCATCGCTATAGCATAATTCAAGTGGCATCAAATCGATCGTACGTGCTGGTCTGCCTTCTGATAAGGGTCCATAATGGTATGGAGCATCCATATGGGTACCATTATGTGTACTGATTGTTATAGTCTCTACTGCCCATGCTTGTCCATTTGGGAATGCATGTATCGGCACACCTAAAGCATCAGCCGCTTGCTTAGCACCTTCTTCATGTCCGTGATACATGATATGTGGTGGATTGGGTTCAGCTGCGCGATTACTAATTGGAACGCTTAGATCAAAAAATTTCAAAGAATTCTTCCCCTCCTTGTTTTGTATGAACGCTTCATCTCATACATTCGTCGATCTGCCATCGTTATGAGATGATCCATATCAAAATTGGCTTCACTAGAATTGGAACATCCCGCTGAAAGGTTGATAGGTCTTGTGAGATTGCCTTCACAACCGTGGTCCAGATAGTTGTTTATTTGATTCATCACAATTTCTGATTCAACTTCGGTGTAGGGATGGAAAATTGCAAATTCATCGCCACCTAGTCGATAAATTTGATAAGAAGAGGGAAGTTTTTTGATAAGGCACGATGTTAATTGCCGTAAAACCTGATCCCCTGCTAGGTGACCGTAGGAATCGTTTATCAACTTAAAATCATCAAGATCAATCATTGTTAGACAAAAAAGATCCTTGGATTTCATGTGTGCTTCCATATCTCGCATAAATGCACGGCGATTTAAACAACCGGTCATCTCATCAGTATACAGAAGACGTTCATGTTCCTCGAAGTAGTACAATCGTTGGATCCCCATAAAGATTAGTTGTGAAACTCCATCTAGAAGACGCTCCATGTCTGCGTCCCAAGATTCACAGTGCTCACTTCGATGAAAAGTGAGAAGTCCTGATTCAATTTGTGTGCCACCTTCAAATGGAATCAAAGCTACTGATTCAGACCCACTCTGAACAAACTCATATAAAGCTGCCTCATGATTAGGATAATTCTGTATAAATACAGGATGTTTTAGTTTGAGTAGCGGTCTTAGTGAATCGTGAGAATTAGAAAATATTTGCTCAATGAATTCTAGAGTCATGTCTTGTCCACCTGCATACGCTAAAACAGTAGGTACACCTGTATAAGTACTAATGTAGATGATGCGATGCAAACACAATGATTCCTTAAGTAATGTAAGCGCAGTATTTGCTGCTTCTTGAACGCTAAGCGCTTCAAAAAATATCCGTGATATTTGCCCAAAGAGGCTTTCATCATGGAGTTTTGACATCTTGGGTACTCTCCATTCGCTGGATGGCTTCATCGATTCCTACAAAATTGTGGTGCATACTATTTCGGCATAATACTTCTCATTTCCTTTGTTGTATATAAAATAGTTAGTGTGAATAAGATTGTGATTCAGTGGAACATGTGAAAATTATTCGCGTCGATTTAGTGGTCATCGAAGTAAGACTAGGCTATGATCTACGATTGCTTTTGGACGTTATAAGAACGCTTAGCTTTCAGTGCTACGAGCTAGATGTGGCAGAGAGTATACATGCCGCTCTTTCAAACTTACTCAAACCGATGCATAGATAGCTTTGACGTTGCATTCCTGCTTCGTTGAGGCTGCCTCTGGAATAGCAGTCTTACGTCCTCTCCCCAGACAGGCTGTCACCGTGGAAATTAAGGCCCATTTCATGAGATTTATCGTCGCATTCAGGTCGTGGTTATGAGGAGTGCAGCATTCTTAACATGTCCACTCACGGATCGATAGTGGCATATTTTCTTTTTTCATTCCGCACGTTGAGCAGATTTTGCTTGATGCATACCACAGATCCGTAATAATGAGTTATCCACCACGCATCGACGTCTTTTACACCTACTGCCACCGAAACTTGTGAAAGCCCCTCTCTCCTACCGCTCTTGCCAAACGATGATCTAACATCATTCCTTTAACGTTCAAATCGTCAATGGCGATCACACTGTATGGACTGGCTAGTCGGGTAGTGAATTTATGTAGTTCGTCGTTGTGGTATTCGCTATCTTCGGTTTGAGTTTTGCCAATTTAAGCTTGGCTTTTGCTTTGTTTTTTGAGCCTTTTTGCTTACGTGATAGAAAACGGGACAATCGACATAAACGATGCAAGAGTATTCTATGAGGCTTTGCGCCTATCATGAATGTGTTGCAAACAAGGTGGACAATCGATTAACGCCTAAAACCACGCCGATCATTGCTTGGTTTTCGCACATGGGAGAAGCATCTACCGTGTCTACCGTGATACTGACAAACCTCTTGTCTATTTTTCGAGAAACGGCAGCAGACATGATCTTACAAGTGAACTGCAACGCCTCGTATGCGTGCCCATTCTTAATAAGGAACGCGCATGTACTTGCCATTGACAACAACTGATGGTTGATGAGCGTAAACGGTCATGAATCCCTTTTTTCTTAAAGGTTGGGTACTTTGCATGACCTCAAAAGTCGTTTGAACGCATCACCAAGGTGAATAAAGGGGATTTGTGGCGCGTTTTTCTTGGCTTCTAGCATCCAAGGAAACTGTTCTCGCTTGATGGCATTCAGTTGCCGACGAAGGGAGTCTTGTATGTTTTTTGTCCGCATCGTATGGGCGCTTCCGCTGTGCAAGCCCTCAGTTGTACGAAAACCGAGCCATACCACAGGCTTTGTTGCAATAGGTGGCTTGCTTGTGATTCGGATCAAGCGCAATCTTATGGCTTCTCAGCATCGTCAACCACCTTCTTCATGCCTTCAATCAATTTCTAATTCTTGCGTGAACGCGAACCATAAAGACGCGCAGAAAACACCGTCATGATGTCCAGTACATCCTTGGCAAGATCCTCTTCAAACGTCGTGTCTTCGCCTTGGCTGAGAATGACGACTTCCACTACTCTCCCCTCTCAAATGACCAAGACCAAGTTCTGCTCTAAACATCAGAAGTCTGGTCATTATGCGTATAATAACCAGACTTCCTACTTCCTCCTGAAAAATGACGTTCAATAGCCGTTGTAAGCCTTTCTTGTGGTAGTACATGTCTAATCCAAGATTAGCAACGACCTCGTATGTCCATCCTTGAGCAGTGCAGTACATGTCAAGGACTTGCTATTGCCATTCCTAATCCTCCTGTTGATCATGGCTTGATACTTTTGCATATGCTACGGGTTTCTATTGATCCGCTAGAACTAGAATAATTTAGGTTTCAGTTTGACAAGATCGTATGGTTGATGAATGCTTTGAGTAATCTTATCAGGCTGTACTCATCCTTCGTTTTCCCAACGGAGCATTTGATAACATAGTTTTAGATAGTTTCTCCATTGAACCTGTTCAAAATGACCTTTCAAAGAGTAAACATTCATCTACTCAAAAATGCGGTTTCGATTAGTTCTAGTTCTGAAATTAGAACTAGAACTAATTCTATATATAGATCTAATTAGTTATTTGATTCTGTGGACATGTACCACATCAGAAAAATGAATTAATCGATTTCCTATAAAAAGACAATTATTTTTGTAATAAGGAACACCATGGCAAAGCACATAGTTGTCCGTATTTTGTTGAATTGTTAATTCGATCGGTAATCCATCTTGTAAAGCTACTTCAATCATTTCTTGCAGTTCAATTTGCGTATGTTTGTTCATATTGCAATTATCAATTAGGTTTAACATGGAAATTCCACCCTTTAAAAAATCATCTACATGGTAACAACATCAACACGGGTCACGTCGTTTACTGAGAGACCTTATACAAACGTATGTTCCTATCATTATAAGCGGAAATCACAAAAAGGCAAACGTATGTTTGATATTGAGTATTCACGATGCTGTACAATCCCCTGCTTCAGCTAACCAGTTAGTTGTTTGTCAAGTTGCAGGAACACCTTGTATAGCAATGGTGACTAGGTTAGCTCGCAAAATGTAACTTGAGACGCATGTGTTAGCATCTATAGCCTCTTTGTCCGACTGTCAAAGCAAGAAAGCGATCCTTAATAGGTGGGGTTTTATCTAGTTAGCGATTGATCGTGAGCTTATGATACTCATGCGAACCTTTGATATACTCAATAGTAAGCATGCCAAATGAACCTTCATCTTGCAGAAGAGCCATTTGGGTTTGGCGTTCTCGGTGAAGTCTATGACATTCATTGTCACGAGGAATCAGAGTTGCGCGATTATTAAATAAACCACCCTTTATAAACTCTACGGTGTCATCCCCATCTACGAAGGCTAAGTGGGTTAAAGTTGTATCCCGTGCTTCTGTTCTCGGGCTTTCCTAACTTCTGAAGAGCAAGGTGACACCAGACGAGATACGGCTTCCCGCTTAACGTGGTTGGAACGACGACATAGTCTTTTGGGTGCGTGTCTGAAATAGGCCAAGCCCAATAGCCTCCACCTATTACAAAGTTCTTTTTTTACTTTTCGTCATCCTCTCGATGTCTGTTTTGATTTAGGCTCTCAGTACCCTCTTCAGTTAATCCTTCAACCAGAGAAAATCAAACAATGGACTACGCTGCCTTCTTTCTACCAAGGTAAAGTAGTCCATTGTTTCTATTGGAAGCTAGCGTATATCCTCCGTTTGCTCTACTACACATTGACAAATTCTTTATCAAAATTACGTAGTGTATTCATATTTTTTCACGAAAAGTTAAATAAAAGGTTGTATTGTTTGGGTGAAACAAGAGCATGGTCTCAGGCTTGAATATGGAGCGCTTTTGTTGAGAAAATATTGGGCGGAGGTTATTCAGATGGATGGTAAGGAGCTCTTTGAAAGGCTCGATCATGCCAAGTTCAACCAATTTCACCTCAAGTCTATTTTTACGACAGGTATGGGGGTGTTCACGGACGGCTACGATTTATCTTCTATTGGTATCGTTCTACCCTTGGTACTACTCTCTTTTGGTGTCAAAAGTCTGACTGGTCTCGAAAGCTCCTTATTGGCAGGTAGTGCCCTTATCGGTGCTGCTTTAGGTGCCATTGTCTTTGGATTGCTTGCAAACAAAGGGCGTAAAACGTTTTATGGTCTTGACGTGTTAGTCCTTGCTTTGGCTTCCTTAGCGCAGTCATTTGTCGGAAACGTACCTGAATTGATCGCTGTGAGATTCATTTTAGGAATAGGAATTGGAGCAGATTACGTACTCTCGCCTTTAATTATGGGTGAAAACGCGAATTCTCAAGACCGCGGAAAAAGTATCGCGATTGGTTTCGGACTAACATGGGGAATTGGAGCTACCTTTGCAGCCATTCTGTACATGGTTTTGCAAGCTTATCACGTACCAGATGCACTCATTTGGAGAATTGTTTTAGGTTTCGGGGCGGTACCTGCTGCTTCCGTCATATACTTACGCCGAAAATTGCCTGAGACTCCACGGTTCTTGGCAAGAATGAAGGGGGATCTTGTGGGATTACAAAATGTTATCGCACAAGTTACTGGTGGGTCGGCGAGTGAGATAGTTAATCGAGACGAATTAGAAGATCGACAAGAAGCAAGTTTCTACTGGGCTAAAAATCGCAAAAATATTTTTACGGCTTGTGTGCTTTGGTTCCTGTTCGACATTGTCGCTTATTCAGGCATACTTTTTGGGCCTTCACTCATTGCAAAGGGAATCGGTCTGACCGCTGGGAGCTTTCAATTGGTCATGGAACTCGCATTTACCGTGCCGGGAGCAATTGTTGCAATTTTATTCATTGACCGTTGGGGTCGTAAGCCGCTTCAAGTTTTGGGGTTTGTAGGCATGGCTGCTGCATTGGGCATGTTTAGTATGTTTAAGGGCGAAGCAACTACAGTACCATTAATAGGGTTATTACTATACGGTGGACAAAATTTGATGTCTCAAGTCGGTCCAGGTTCCGTGTCCGCTTCAGGCATGCTTGGGATTGAGTTGGCACCGACTAAAATTCGCAGCGTTGTCCAAGGCATT
Organism: Sulfoacidibacillus ferrooxidans; assembly: GCF_022606465.1. Lineage (NCBI taxonomy): Bacteria > Bacillati > Bacillota > Bacilli > Caryophanales > Alicyclobacillaceae > Sulfoacidibacillus > Sulfoacidibacillus ferrooxidans. The sequence goes on along the minus strand of NZ_JALBUF010000010.1, from coordinate 20,933 downwards.
ACTGTCGCTTCTGGGCGCCTTGGTGCATCATTGACTGCCTTTGTCTTCCCTGCACTGTTTCGAATCTGGGGAGAAGCAGTGGCTATTGGATTTTTAGCCACCTTAGCCGTCATTGCCGCAGTCCTTACTTTGATACTCTTACCTGAAACAAAGCAACGGGCGCTCGAAGAGACTTCAAGAGAGCGAAGTGATAGCGAGACCTCCTTGCCCATTTCTATACCGACAGGAACCTAAGCGGCTTATTGTGAGATCTGTTTTAATACCGTCATACCGTGCCTTCCCCCTCTTTTTGAGTGGGAAGGTTATCTCATGAACTGTGAAGCTCTTTAAATCTACATCTAGGTATGTCAAACTATTTATTTAATTAATTAATTAAATAAATAAATACTGTAGATAACTAAATCTACAGTATTTATTCTAAGAGTTCTATTTCATTTAAAATGATTGATTAAAATCATGTTTGTCCGATATGGAAGAAGGGTCTAGTGTTAAGTTGTGTTCCTCCATACTAGCAACTAAATTTATAATAGCTTCTGTTTCGTAGCCTGAGCGAACAGACCAGAAATAGAAAAATACACACACGACAGCAACTACTACTATATCCCATGGATATTGTATCCATCCAATGCCTCCAAAGCTACCAAGATAGCTAATTAAGACCATAGTAATCATCATGGCAACAAACCACAATCCAGCTTTTATATCTCTAGTTGGTAAATGATTTTTTCGATAGTAATACAGAAAAAGTAAAAAACCAACAAATAATGCAAGACCCACATAGCCGACACTTGGCCAACTTGTCCAATAGATAATCAATCCACCAAAAATAAAACCGATCAATCCAATCCAATTTAATCCTTTAATTTTAATGAGACGACGTAAGTTCGGTGCCGTTTTACGAAGAACAAGTGCTGATGATGGTCCCATCATATATGTGATAACACCAAACGATGTATTAATACCAATCAGTTCACTCCAAGCCGGAAAAGGGAGTAAACATAAGAATGATATTACAAGACCGACCCATAAAGCAGAAGTAGGTACTAGGTATTTTGAGCTAACGTGCGATAACCATTTAGGCCCATAACCATTCTTAGGTATTGCCCAAAGCACTCTAGCTGCTGAAGCAGTATAGACTAGCCCAGATCCCGCAGGGCTATAAGATGCGTCGGCGTAAAGTATAATAGCCAACCACCCCATATTTAATGATAATGCTAAATCTGCAAAGGGTGATGATAAGTTCAATTTAGCCCAACCGTGTGCTAGATCTCCCGCTGTTAATGCACCAATAAAAGCCACTTGAAGTAATAAATAAATCACCATTGATAATACTAATGATATAATAACAGCTCTAGGAATGTTTTTTTGTGGGTTGCGGCCCTCTCCTGCAAGATCAATTGCCTGTCTAAATCCCTCATAAGAAAAGGCTATACCCCCAAGGGAAACAGCTGCTAATACGCCTTGGAATCCATACGGCATAAATCCGCCCTTTGAAACTTCACTAAAATTACCTGGATGAAAAGCAGAAAAAATAAATAATAAAGCAGTTCCCAGTGGAATAATCACTTTTAGAATAGTAACAGTGGTATTAACCTTAGCAAATAATCGTACCCCGAAATAATTAATAACAAAAAATACAATGAGTAGTACGGATGCTATTAAAATACCTATTCCTGTTAATGTTCCATTATTGGAATATAGGCCTGGAAGATACCCATTAGCATATTGTACAGCTGCTTCTGCTTCCGTTGCAGGTACAACAGCATAACTAAGGAACAATCCCCAGCCCATTAGTAAACTAGTAAAGGATCCATGTGAGTAGTGTGGATATCGTGCAAGAGATCCGGATTCCGGTATTGCTGAACTTAATTCAATAAATGGCAAGGCAAGAATTAGCATGAATACTCCGCCAATAATCCACGAAATGATGGCTGCAGGGCCAGCATAAGTAGAACTTGTGATAGCGGCTAATAACCATCCTGATCCAATCACTCCACTTACACTCGCCATTGTTAAATCAAGTAAATTCATTTCTCTCTTAAGTTCTCCTTTAAAAGCCACCTCATCCACCACCCTAAGTTTAATAATTACTTTTTGACTAATCGAATTTCAATATGCAGAGTGGGGGTATCCCCACTCTCATTTGTCATGTAATTAACTACCTTTATAACTCCAAACTATTAGCATAAAGTGTAAGCTCTTTAGCGTTTGTCCACCATACTCCAGGGGTATTCTTCCATTCCATTAATAGATCTTTTAAAACCTTTGCATAAACAGGACGTCCACTTATCCATGGATGCAAAGTTAGAACAAAGGATCCTCCAGCCTCTACAATTGCTTGAAAATGAGCATTCCACATTCGTTTCACCTTGTCTGGTTCTTCAATAGGATATTCCCATCCTTCAAACGGAAGGTATCCCCATTGCTCCCAATCATCAAGAGACCATAAACAAGGTAGCTCTAACAATCCTTCTGTTGTTCTATAAGGTTCATCGTGACCCATTAAACTTGAATCATACAACATCCCACGCTCTGCAAGTAATTTCAAAGTATTTGCACTTGGAGCCCATCCAGGAGTTCTAGATCCAAATACTTTATCCCCTATTAGATCCTCTAAAATTGGTAATGCTAGATCAATCTCTTTCACCTCATCTTCAAATGAAATACGATCTGGCTTATAGTGAAAATGTCCATGATGTCCTACCTCATGTCCAGCACGAAGGATATTTTTTACCATATCAGGGTATAATTCAGCTAGTTTACCGGGAATAAAAAAAGTAGCTGGTACAGCGGCATCATCGAGAACTGACAGTATTCTTGGAACACCAACACGTGGCTCATAATCAGTCATGGATCGTACACACGGACGATTTTGAAGTGACCCAATGGCTGAACCTTCAAAACCTACTACCCCATCTACATCGAATGTGATAAAAGCACCAGCACGGTATCCTTCTGGCCATTGAAAAGACATAGTAACACTCCCCTTATCAAATAGTATAATTAGTTAAGATTTTCCCCTAACCACTCCACATAACTACGAATTCCATCCTCTAGAGATATACTTGGAAAAAAATTGAGTTCTTGCTTAGCCTTTGAAATATTAAATATTCCACGTTCTTCATAACCCAAGTTGCCTTCTCCAACTTCAAATTGAAAACTTGGAATTAACTCTAAAATGAGATCTAAGACCTCGCCTAGAGTCGTGATAGTCCCTCCAGTGATGTTGTATACATTCGATTGATGGTCTCCAACAGTACACGCTGCGATCGTTGCACGCGAAACATCTTCTACATGTATGAATTGAAAAGTTTGATCTCTACCGAAGGATCTCTGATACTGTTGGCCTGAAATGGCCATCTTTACGGCATCTTTAATATCTTCTTGCATTACTTGCCCTGGACCATATATTTGACTGATCCTAAGAGAAATAGTGTCCATTTGATATTGGGTATTGTAAACAAGTCCCAACATATCAATTGCTGCTTTACTAACCCCGTAGGGTGTAGTTGGATGTAATGCATGATTTTCTTCAGTGTCAACTGAAATTTCAGTTTCACCGTAAACACATTCCGAACTTAAAAGTATGACTCGAGAGATGCCACATAAACGACATGCTTCAAGCACACAAGATGTTCCGAACACATTAGATTTAATAGTAGTTAAAGGGACATCAACTGATACAGCGGGATGCGAAAGTCCGGCTGTATGAATCACTCTATCAACTTGAAACTGTCTAATTAATGATTCCAGCCTTGGGATATCAAATAAGTCTCCGTAAACAGGAAAATGTAAATCTGAAGAAATTGGAGGATAAATGTCACGGTTGTAATCAATCACATGATGGCCATTAGCAATGAGATCCCTAACAATGTATTTCCCAACAAAACCTCTACCACCAGTTATTAAAATATTCAATTTGTTTTCACCCCTACCATATTACTGTACCACCGTCTGCGATAAGAGAATGTCCATTCACAAAACTAGCTTCTTCAGACAACATAAAAATAGCGGTAGAAGCAATTTCGTCAGGTTGTGCGCAACGGTTTAGAAGAATTAATTCTTCATCAGCTCGTCGTGCTTTTTCTGGAGAAGGACTCTCATTCCATATGCGTTGTAATAATGGTGTATCCGTAGCTCCAGGGCATAAAGCATTTACTCTAATCTTACGATTTTTCCAAGAAACAGCAAGAGATCGAACGAAAGCAACAATAGCTCCTTTAGTAGCTGAATATACTGGACTTTCAGAAGTGCCAATAAAGGCTAGTTCTGATGCCACAAATACTGCAGAACCCCCATCTTGAATTTTTGTGCCTACATGTTTTGCAACCAGGAAACTACCCAGCACATTAATTTCTAGTAATCGTTGCATATCTTCAATATTCATTGTTGCTATATCTCCGGTCAATTGTATTCCAGCTGCATGAACAAGTCCTGCGATAGGTTTTTTTAATTTATCAGAAAAATTTTTTAGATGCTGTTCATTTGTTACATCTACGATGAAATGAGGTGTGGTAAGCGATTGATCGCTTGGAGTTATATCAATAGAAATAACATCCAATTGCTCTTCATGCAATCGATTAACAATAGCTCTTCCAATACCTGAAGATCCTCCAGTAACAATAAAAACACCTGATTGAAATCGCATATTTTACACCTCAGTTCATTGGATGAGTACTTAATCTTTCATAAATTTCTTGTATGATGGCAGAGATGTTGCGTAAACCAATGTTATTCTTGTCGTATGCAGGGCTATAGGCTGATACAGTCACAACAACAACCCTATTTGTTTCTAGTATTTGTTGCAATAAATCAAATGCTTCCTCTAAAACAAGACCACCAGGACTTGGATATGAAGCAGCTGGGTTCACATCAAGACTTAGTACATCCGTATCAAAGTGTAAATATACTGGTCTATTTACATCCTTAATACGCTGTAGTGTGCTATTTACATCTGATGTACGCACAACTTCATATTTTTGTAATAACAATTCTTCTAGAGGGTCAATATCACGACATCCAAATAAAGTTACATAAGAAGCTGGGATTGGCGAAATTTCAGCGTAAGAGAGTACTTCAGGAAAACATCCACCTACGAGTGCGTTTAGGGGCATACCACCAAGAAATCCACTTTTTGAAGAATCGGGGGTATTAAAATCTGCATGCGCATCAATCCATATCAGATGTGCCTCCTTTCCGTGATAAAATTGAACGGCGGACATTCCAATAACAGAACTTGTACAATCACCAACAATCATGAGTGTGGGCATTGAGCGATCTATGTGAACGTTTCGAGTGATTCTAAATGAGCGGGATACATTCATCCATCCTTCGACACCAGGAGCAGACTCCTCGATCCTAAATGTAGGGATAAGATTGGTAGAAGCAATCAATTTTTCTGGGCCATAACTCATATCCTTAGTGTCCTCAGAACTAAATGAGATAACACCCAAGTTAATTTTAGTGCGGCTTTCTCCCAACTGGTTTTTCCTCCCTTTAAAATTAATTTTACAATTTTTTAAACTCCGTTACTAAAAATAATTAAGCAAGTTAGATACCAAAGTGGCAAATCAATTTAAATTTTTTTTATCTCTTTAAATCTAGATAAAAACACTGATATTTTAGTATTTAAAAATAAAATTATTTGGTACACTTAGAATAGTGTAATAAAAGTAAAGATATTTGCGCAAATTTATTATTTTTTTGCAGTCTATTTAAAAATAATGGATATTTTTAAGGAGGAAATCTTGTTGGATCATTATGAATTGCATCTTATCTTAGATTCTATGTTAGATAAATTAGAAGAAGGGATTCATGTAGTTGATCAAAAAGGGTTAACATTGTTTTATAATGTGAAAATGGCTAACTTTGACTGTTTAGATAAAAAAAACGTGATAAATGTTAATATACAAGATATAAAGCAATTCATTTCTAAAGATAAAAACCATTTACTTCAAACTTTACAATCTGGCATACCTATGTTGAATATGGAACAAATTTTCGTTCGCTCTAACCAGCGCAGATTATATACGATAAGCAGTATTTTCCCTATCGTAAAGAATGAATTTGTGCTTGGTGCTATAAAAATCACAAGAGAAAAAGAATCACTAGTACAAATACATTCATCTGATTTAACCAAATCTCCACATCATTCAATGGTTACCTTTAAAAATATTGTCGGTAAAAATAAAGAATTAATGAATGCAATTAATATGGCAAAAAAAGCTGCACAAACAAGATCATCTGTTCTAATCGTAGGCGAAACTGGGAGTGGTAAGGAGATATTTTCTCAAGGAATACATAACTCAAGCCCACGTTTTTCTGAAGCATTTATTGCTGAGAACTGCGCAGCACTTCCGGAAAGTTTAATTGAAGGAATATTATTTGGTACTACCAAGGGTGCATTTACTGGTGCCATAGATCGCCCTGGACTTTTTGAAGTGGCTCATCGAGGAACATTAATGCTTGATGAATTAAATGCTCTACCTCTTTTCTTACAAGCTAAACTTTTAAGGGTGATTCAGGAAAAGTCATTTCGAAGAATTGGAGATGTGCACTTAAAGCAAGTAGATGTTCGATTTATCGGAACTATTAACGAACCTCCTGCAATTGCAATGAAAATGGGGAGATTGCGTCCTGACTTATTTTATCGTTTAGCGGTTGTCATTATTTATATTCCACCTTTACGAGAAAGGATGGAAGATATTCCATTATTGATCGATCATTTTATACAAAAATTCAATTTAATACTAGGTTTAAATGTACTAGGAGTATCAGCATCAGTATTGGAATATATGCTATCGTATAAGTGGCCAGGTAATGTACGTGAACTCGAGTCAATAATTGAAGGAGCATTCAGCATAATGGATGAGAAAGAACAAATCATTGACATCCACCATATTACCTACCATATACAATTAATGAATTTATCTCACTCCATTGAAAAAGATGAAAGCACCTTAAGTAGTATTCCGTTAGAAACAGAGCCTGCACCTATTTCAGAAGATATAGAGCATTTAATAAAAAATGCTTTAACAAGATCTCAAAGTCTTTCATTAAAAGAGATTGAACACATGGCTATACTACATGTCATGCATGAGTGTAAAGGAAATATTACATCAGCATCAAAAATCCTTGGAATTAGTAGGCAAAATTTGCAATATAAAATCAAAAATTTGCAATATAATTCGGGACTCCGGCGCGAAGCCAAACAGCTTCCTCTGGACTGATTAAACATAAGGGTTAATATAGCATATCATATTAGTTTTTATTTACCATAACTATAAGTTAGATGTTCGCGATTTACGTCTTTATAATGTCAATCTGTTAGATGAACTTGACTTCGCCAAATTCCCTTCGGCTATATTGTACTTAGTGGTATCCAGAGCACCAGTTGCCTCTATTTTATTAGTTCTTCTCTTCCTTAGCTTCGTTTTTACACAAATAATCGGTCGTCGTATGTGCTGTTGTTAAAGATTGACGTGTTTGATTTGCTTGCGATGAATTTCTTTCTTACTCGAATTACGTATATTTTTAAGGACAATATCCCATAAAATTTAAATCATAGGTGGTCTTTTGCCAAGAAGTTTGGCATAAAAGGCAAGTCCTTTAGGGGACCTCATAGAGGCTATTACAAGAGGATCGGTGTAAAATCAATTCTAAACAATGTGTACGTATTATAGCATGCACATTGTTTAGAATTGAATGTTTTTATTATTTAGTCCGCAACAGGGATTGGAATGCACAAACGCATAATCTGAGTTTTACTAAATAATAGCTACTAAATACCAAGCTGCTCTGTGCTATTCGGACGGTGAAATCCACCAATACTGTATTTGTGGGAATCCAACGGCAGCATTTGCATACTTGATGGAGTCGTGGAGGTTTTGCGCATGCACTGCCAACGTGGCAACATTGGTTCCCCATAAAAAAGGTACTTGCTTTGCAGTAAAGTTTTCATAGGCATAGAAATGTTGCATGGTTGCAGAAGTTGTTGCATAGGGCAAATGGGTCGCTCGAATTAATGCATCCTCCATGGGGTTACTGTAACCATAACCAGATGGTGCCCCTGTCGCAAACAATTCTCCTCCGGATGGATAAAAACCAGGTCCATTGTAGGTCCATTCCAACCCTGTCCCCATCTGCCACTGATTCGGAGACTTAGGATTACTTGTGATGCTGATAAAGGTACTGAATGGTACGGGCTTTAAAGTGACGTCAATTCCTTCCTGAGCAAAATCATATGTCATTAATATAGCTTGGTCTTCAGCTGCTAACGTACCGCTCACATACAGCATCTGAAACTTCAGCTGTTGATTGCCTTTCGTCATAATACCGTTCACTTCATGCCAACCGTGCTCTTCGAGTAGTTTTTTACCTTTGGATGGGTTGTACGGATATGGATTATTCTTCAGACTAGGGCTATAAAACTTTGTTAACGGATTGGATGGTATTGGCCCATCCTCAGGAGGTGCAAAGCCGTGGTAGATGGTTTGATCAATGATCGGATTGTCAATTCCCATCTGCATTGCTTGACGCACGTATAATTTGTCAAAAATAGATTTTGTGGATGAGCCAGGGAACATATTTAAATCTGTGTAGTATACTCCAAGCGTATACTCTGGTGTAATGGTGTCGCCTATCTCAGTTAACGCCTGACGCGATCCATATTGACCAAGATCCAAATACCCATAGTTTATGGAACCCGTTTTCAGGCCCGCAAACTCGGAGGCAGATGAACCTTCGTATGTGAAGATGAGTTTTTTGACAATACTCTTGTGCCCGTCATAATGTGCATTTGGCACCATTACCCACTCCTGATTGGGTGTCGCACTGACCATCTGAAATGGTCCGTCGACCACCTGATTGAAAAGTGGATTCGTGGCATTGTCGCCTAGATACTTAATTTCATTCACAATATTTTTATGAATGTCAAGAACTGAAGCAGGTAGGGGTGTAATTTGTGTCAGTCCGTTATAAATAAACCATTGCTGATTGGCTGGATGCTTAAGTGTCACCGTAACCTCATACAAACCATTCGCCACCACACTTTGAAAGCCTGTTGGAATATCCCCAGTCCCTTCACCAACAAAGGGCCATGGGGAAGGCGCGTTGGGAGAGGAAGCGGCCTGAATCACATCCCAAGAAAAGAGTACATCCCGACTCGTCACCGGTTGCCCATTAGACCAGTGCCACTTTGGATTCAAATATATGTGGTAAATGGTTCCGTTCGAATTGTATGTGATTTTACTTGCCAAGGAAGATTTCCAGTCTATCTGGTATTTGTTATTGATCCAAAGCAGAGGCTTATACATTTGTTCTGTAACCTCAATATTGTAATTTGAATCTGATGAGACACTGATCATTGGTAAAAACCAGGTTAAATTGGTCTGAGGTGGGAGGGCATAGGTCAGAGTTCCACCCGATGTCTCTGGACCGGGGTTCAAATGAGAAACAGCCGAAGAATTGTTTGCTTGAGTACCACAACCAGACAAACCGATGAGTAGACCCACTGAAGTGATCGTAGCCAAAGCAATTTGTGAGCGGTGATTCATTAGAATAGTTTTCAAAGAGATCATCAATATTCCTCCAACTAAAGATTAATGGTTTCGTTTATTTGCTCTCTTATTCTCACGAATTCGTACCTTAATAATTTGAGGGTGTTGTCCGTCATGCAAACCGTCTTGATGTGGTGATGTATTCCTATAAGTAGGCGAAACGTCCATCACACAATGGGCTAATGAACTCGGCCATTCCCTTTTACTCCGTCATCAGCGATCAGACCCGGATACAAGACTGGTGGGAATACATTTTAATTTTAAAAATTTTCTTTGTTTCATTACTAGTTGTGATCTAGCAAGTGTAATTAACCCAAAAGGGTTAAAAGGCAATCAAATAGAAGAAAAGTAAAAATTACTGTCAACACAATATTTAAAGTAGAGTCGTTGATGATTAGAATTCTGTTGCGTATCTAGAGTCAATTAATTATCTTACAATAAATCAGGTCCTGTTTCGTGAATAATAGATACAGGGTTTCATGTATAAATATTATTATTGACGAGTTCGTTCTCTTTTTTCTAGAAACGGCATCCCTGTGCGAATTGTTTTTCTCGTAGCAAGCTCATTTGTGATTGCGATATGATTCAGTGAACAAGCTAGCCCTTCCGTATCCATCGCGAGCGTATATATCTCTCGGTAAACAACGCACCCAGTCTTTGATACTTGAATAAAACGAGAAATTAATTACTGGAAAATGTCCATAACTCTTCAATGGCTTTCCTAATTTTTGGGAGTAATGCGGCATAAATTTGTTCTCCCTTAGTTGCCGTTGCTTGCAAAGTGTCTCTCGAGATGGCATTAGGGAATATTTTCAACCCAATGTCTTTACACTTGATTTTTGAGGATAGAGTATTTTTGTGGTTGTGTGCATACTCCATCTCAACCAACGACTCATCAATCGCCAGTACACAGGAAGTCTCATTTTCTCCCCCATGGTCAGTAGATGGTGCGAATTGGGTAATAGTTGTGCGATAATCTAACCACCAATTGAGCATTAAGATATACGCCCCCAAGGCTGCGAGTCGCTCAGCTACTTCCGCCAAGGAAGGTATATTGCCTCCATGCCCATTGAATAGAATCACGTGACGAAAGCCTTGCTGGAGAAATTGCACACCAATATTCACCACATACTCTGTAAAGACATTTTGGGGCACATCAATAGTGACTCGAAATGGGGCAAGTGCAAACGAATGCCCATATACTATTTCAGGAGCCATCATGATCTTTTCTCCTACCTCCGCCTCGAGACGGCGCACAAATTCACGGGGAATCAATATGTCTGTTCCCAAAGCGATATGATCGCCGTGCCCCTCTAACATGCCAATGGGTAAAAGTACTGTACTGCAGCCGTTGTCTATTTGACGATTGAATTCATGTTGCGTTAGATGTACCATGTACATGCATTTACCTCCTTGTGATTTCTAAGCAATAGTCCCTGTTAAAACTACTAAGAAGTCTTTAGTTTCGTGGTAGGTTACCCTTTTCCGCGTTAATTGTTGACAGTTAACAATTGTGTTTTTAATATATAATAAATTATATTAATTTTAAATAGTATATATAAATTTTATCAAACGTAGCATACAACGACTTGGTATTAAGTCAATATAATGGACAAACTAAATCAGAGAATTTATCAATTATCAAATTCTAACGTGTATGTTTTTGCCCCAATAAATTGATTGGATTTTTGGCATGTATAAATATTATCTTTCGTACTCAACCGTTGATGAATGAATGCTTTCATTGATGTACTACATTTGGTATACTCGAACATTCATTTCTTTATGGTACTCTAGTCTGGAATTTTCGGGATGGACAAGTTTGTGCTTTGATACGCTATGAAACGATTCAATACAGGAGTTGTCAAAACAAATTCTCTTGCAACTCATGCTACTTGTCCCCTCATCTTCTCATAGTTGAACTTGATAGTGATGAGAAGCGTATTGGTTCTACGGTTGGAATGATGCAATAGGATTCTGATGGCACAGGATGCTAATAAGCCTGCTATAGTTTCTTCGTCATTTACAAATCTTTCGCTAACTAATGATTTTATAGTTCTACAATTCCACAAGGCTCGAATTATAAAGTCATCTTGCACCCATCAAGGCTTTTAACCATTCACGACAGGTTACCGACTTGAGGAGCATCGATAGGTGTCATGACCTAACCAACGTAGTTTCTAAAAACTTAGGGTAGTCAATCAGAGCGCATCCACTTCAAACGCCTATGGTGTTAAGTGGTGGATGATTGACGCATAAGTTTCCGACGGTATTCCGATGGTTCGTCTTCAGTGAAACGCAAGCTTTCCATGCTTTGCAAGAAGTGAAGGGATTCCAACGACCACTGAACACCTTCAATAATAATCCGAATTCACCACGCTCCAGCATTTCAATGGCTTCCTCTGTAGAATATACACGTCCTGCGTTTATGTCTTGTTTAGCTCAATCAATTGACGCTTTCCATGCTGCGTCAGATTCAATTTCTAATCCGATCTCGTTCATAAACGGCAACCGCACGACAAGATAAAACGTGCCATCCACAAAAATAAAGGTATTCTCATCAGCAATGAAACGTTGAAATTGCTCAGCGTCCGTACCTTCAAGTCGTTTCAACATGCGGAAGCCTCCTTTGCACACATTGTAGCACCCAACAGGCAACCAATATAGTGAAAAACATTATGGGACATTTCTGCCAAGATGTTTAATTCGGTTGGTCTGTTGAGTGCCGTCATAATGCACATAAAGACAAATCATAAAACACGTGATCCCCGTCAGAAATTCAGACGGGTAATTTTATCGATTGTGATTATTATCACTGCAAATAGCGAAGTCAAGTGCGTGAAGGATTTGACGCTTACAATTGGCGTGGTCACGATCGATGTACCCCAAGGTTTCGACTTAACCCTGCTGCGCCAAGCGTGGGGATCTTGACGATCGGATGCTGAACCACTTCGGGCGAGACCAGAAGGTCTACCTGGCTTGCGACCATACGGATATGCGTAATAGATATGGTGAGAACGCGTGTCCCCCACCTGATCTCCGATCTCACGCGTGTGTTCATGGATCGATGGCGTGAATGTCATCACGCCAGGCTGATGTGGGTGTCAGTTTGACTGCCGCAGGCGAATGCGACGCAACACCACAAGCCAAGCTGCAGCATATAAAATGGTCATCATGCCAGCGGACAGATACAGTGCAGTAGGAGGAACCATGGAGCCTAGCATAACGCCCATCAGCCCTCCCATGGCCCCTGATACCATGCCATCGATAACGGCAATTCCGTCTTGAAAAGGAAGACTGATTGCTACACTCAGTGCGATGCCACCGGCACATCCGAGAACATAGGCTGTGCCCAAATTCCCCTTTAAAACACAGCCAATAACCATGAACAAGGCAAGTGTGGACACCATGCTAAAAGTCATGGGAATGGAGTGAACGAGTGTGCTGTGCTCTCTGCGCAGTTGCGCCAGCAAGGAGCCGTGTTTGCGAAGCAGCACATGCATATGTGCCACAAGCAAAAGACACAGGAGAACAATCAAGTAGGAAACAATGCCAAGTCCTCCTCCAGAATGAATCCCAATGTTACTCATGCCCGCGCTACCACTCATATGCATAAGCGAGAATCCTCCAGTAAACTAGCGATCCGTATATGATATGAGCAGTCTGCAGGGATCATACACGAGGTGGCGACAGATCGAACTGGTATTAAGTCAATATCATGGACACACTAAAACAGAGAAATTATAGATTTTAATATTCAGATAAAAATATGTTTATCTTCTAGCCTGCTTGAACTCTCAGTGCTTGGGAATATTTTCATCTATACTACATCGGTGATGTAAGCCGTCGATGAGTGAATGTGCTCACGGTTGTACCACACTTCGATTTACTCGAACATTCGCTTCTTTGCTTGCTCCCTCATTGTGAACTTTTCCAGATAAACAAGTTCACGCTTAAGTACGCTATGAAACGATTCTATGTAAAGGCTACTCACTCTTGCATCGAGTCTTTCCACAGGGACATTAAAAGCGAGTTTATCCATTTAGAGGCGTTCAAAACGTGCAAACGAACGCATAGAGACATTTGATAGTACATCAAGATTTGGTAAACCCGGCTACGAATTCATTCGTGGATTGGTTATAAGATACCTTTACAAATCCAATCAATGTATTTGAAACAAGCGAACAAGAAGGAAAGCTACATTCAATGCGTAATAAGTCATGCTATTTTGATATTATTTATTCGCGGTGTCCACTATCTTGACTTATTACCATGTCAAAAAGTATAGGTGTAGTTGACTCGTCTATAAAAATGGTATGATCACTTTTGTTTAAAAGGGGAATTTATAGAGTCGCAATCACCGTATAGTAGTCCTTCCATTGGTGGCCACTCCCTTATACTGGGGGCGTTCAGCGATTGGGTGTAAGCCACCGTAGTAAATAGAGGATCCATTATTTAACTCGCTGGCTTAAAAGTTCTTCTTTTTGTGTATAACATCTTGGCAGAAGGCCAATAACTAATCAGATGACATAACTTCATATCTGACTTCGGACGAATTTATACCACATGAGGACTTGATCAAATTTTTGCCCTAATGCACTGTTCTTGTCCAGTATCTGCCCTGATCCTAGCTACCATTCGATCTCTTCGGGATATTCCCATCTCAAACCTATTTCCTCAGTCGAGCAGTTATTAGCTATCGCCATCTCTAAAACATTTTGTTCGATGTCCTGGTACTCCTTCCCCTTCTCCACCATCCGCTTGACTGTTTTTGTCAACGCTTTCGCCCGTTCTTCCTTATCCTCGATGCTCAGGTATCGGATGTTCACCATATCCAAATACTGCGTCGTGTATCTATCTGTCCATGTATAGTCCTTATACAAAAGGTTCACAATCCTCTTTAACGATGCTTCCGTCACAGCTTTCTCTAGACAATTGACTATCAACGATTGAAATAACCGTGCGGTCGCAATATTTCTGTCCCATAGGTTTTTCTTGTCCATCAGAGGATAGGTGGATGACTTTGCTTGTAACTTTGCGTAAAGTCGGATAAAGTCGTTGATTGCCATGGTGACGAATAGGGCTTCGGGATAATAGACATTTGCTTTGTAGTAAAGGTTTTTATCGGGTGTAATCAATCCTAAGAGTTTCATCCTGTGATTGTCCATACCATTTTGGACGAACTCAAATTCTCGATCTCCTTGAAATGCATGTCTAATATCATACATCATGCCTAGAATGCGAATCCGAGCGCCTGCATACGGTGGGAAATCTCCTTCATCACCGATGATCATGAGTAAAGCCAAGTATAGTGTGTCAAGATCCTGATAATCGCCCGATATTTCGATTCCAGCTAAATTCGGTGTGTTACGGATGGTTAGTATATGTGTCACCTACTTCCATGATTGAGTTAAGTCAACGTAAGTATACCCAAAAATGCAACGTATCTCGAGTGACAACATCCATTGTATGGTAATAAGTTGATAATGTGGACACTCCAAAACAGAAATTATAAGTGTGCATATTCTACTATGAGTACTTGTGTCCGACTTAACTTGCTTGAATTCTTAGCCCATGTGAATATCTTCTCTCGTACTCAACCGGTGACATGTAAGTCGTTATTGAGTGAATGCGTTCACGGTTGTACCACACTTCGATGTACTCGAATATCCATTTTTTTGATTGCTCCCTAGTCTCGAAATTTCCAGATAAACAAGTTCGCGCTTGTATATGCAATGAAACGATTCGATGCAGGGGACTCTCTCTTGCATCGATGTATTTCACAGTGTCATTAAAAGTGAGTTTAACCATGTAACGTAAAAAAAGTGCACATTCCGTTCATTGGTCGTTTGATACTCAAGGTGCAAGATCCGTCCATCGTCCATTGTAATTACCACATCTGCAAAGCTCTGTTGATGTCAATTTCAGCACATTCAGTGGAGAGTGCTTGCACGACATGCACGGCCCTTAATTCCTAAAGCGGATAACACATCGTGAGGGAGATCGCGTGTAAGATATTTCAGTAGGATATCTTGTGCATGATGTCTTTTTGCAATGGGGTCATCCCTCTTTCGGTATGAACAGCAAAAGGTTCCTGAAAGAGAAATTTTACTGATGATAACAATATTTCTACTGCGTGATCCATCGCCGCCGCTTCAAACTGTATAAAACCTTCGTGAGCGTTAAAAAAGGTGTCGTGATGCAACAGTTTTCGAGTGTGAGCATGATCTGCACATCCTACAATAACGGATGTGATGGATTTTACTCGACCATAAGGTCTTTCTGGAATGTGTACACTAGCGATCAGATCCGTAATCATTCGGTGGTCATCTAGGTACTCTGTGTACGCAACGATGTCAATCCCATATGTCAGTGCATAGGGTTGTGCGAGCACGGCTGCTATTTCCCAAAACTCAGGTCAAAAAGTATAGGTGTAGTTGACTCGTCTATAAAAATGGTATGATCACTTTTGTTCAAAAGGGGAATTTTGTAGAGTCGCAATCACCATATAGTAGTCCTTCCATTGATGTCCACTATCTTATACTGGGTCCACTCTGGTATTAAGTCAATATGGTGGACACATCGAACAAAGAATATCAAAACAGTCGGAAGGATTGCACTTTGGATTTAGCTAGCCTTTTTGTTCGCTTTTTTGAAATACATTGATTGGAATTGTACAGGGATCTTATATCCAATCGACGAATGAATCCGCAACCTGTTTAGGAGAATGCCAGATGGATGAACAAAGACAACAAGTGTTAAAACGGTTGGCAGAAGATATTCAGCTCCGGGGGTTATCGCCGAATACGTTAGAGAGCTATACCACGCATGCGAAGATATTCCTGGAGTTTTGTGGCCACCAATCGATAGACCAACTGAATACAGAAGATATCCGTCGATTTCTGCTCCAATTAATCCATGAAAAGAAGGTGTCGTCTGGAACCGTCAACGTCTATAGCGCTGCGAGTCAGCGAGGCCGCAGCTCTCAAAATCCAGCATATTGATTCGAAAAACATGCGTTTGTTTGTGCAAAACGGTAAGGGTGGCAAGGATCGTTACACTTTACTCTCAGGGAATTGTCTAAGCGTGTTGCGGGAGTACTGGAAGGCGTACAGGCCAGCGCACCCCGAAGGCTTGCTGTTTCTTGGCACATACAATGTATCCCATATAACCTCTGCAGGAATCGAGTATGCATTCAATGAGGCGGTCAAAAGAACGAACATCAGGAAACAAGCGTCCATCCACACGCTGAGACACTCCTTTGCAACTCACCTACTGGAAGACGGCGCCACACTATTACAGATCAAATCATTGCTGGGACATGCCAATGTCCAGTCCACAACAATCTATTTGCATCTAGCGAATATGCCATCTGGCATCGTAAGTCCACTGGACCAAAGCCACGCTACAACCAGAAGTCCCCCAGAGAAATCCTTCAGGATCGCTCCCGAAGGCTGCGAAAAGCGGTCTATAAGGCCGATGAATCTCTAAAAACTAAGTTTCCAGCGAAGAACACCAGAGATGTGCTGGAGGACGAATTCGCCTACTGTCAAATAGGATATGGATAAGCAAAAGAGAATCAAGTCAGGATTTTTTGTTTAGGAATATTCTTTTAATTTTATGTTTTTCGTTTTCTTGCAAGCTTTGTCGCTGAAGTGACTACCTTTACAACAATTGCGAGGCCGAGGATGGCTCCCAGCTCTATGATTAAACTATGTGGAAAGACGACAGACATTATTTCGACAGCTCCCAACATGATTCGATGGGAAATACTTCTGTTCAAATGCCAAGGAATCCTTTTCAAATGATTCGTTTCGCTTACGAGAAAAGTGCCTAAAATAGTCCTAAGCTTCGCCCTTTGTTCTCTGTATTCTCATGACCAGACATCATAGATCGTGTTCCGTGAACGTCGGCAGAGCGTCGAATGCCTGCATCACAAAGTTCGGAACCGTCTTGTGTAGAGAATTTAAGATTGCCGGAACAGAGTTCATTGGTTCCCGTCTACGCAACGCGAGATTGCTCAATGTATCAAAAACTTCGCTAGCGAATCCATCCAACACTGAACACAGAAAGTCACTGGGATGCTGTACCTCGACTTCACAGTTACCTGGCAGAGGTTTGAAGTCCTTTAAGTTTGCCGTCACAAGTACGTCTGCATTCGTTGCAATCGCTGCCGCCAATACATGACGATCCTTTCGGTGATTCGGCATATCGTCTATCAGTTGGAGATATTCATTCTGAAATACCATTGCATCTGGAAAGGCAGACTCCATAACATCACGCAAGTTTAAACCAGCTTTTCCCGCTTTCATCAAGTTTCGTTCCATTTCCTCCAACACATCTGGACTCCACCGAATTTGAAATAAACCAGCCTCTGCCATCGTTAAAATAACATCCCGAAGATTTGATGGGTACAGCACGCAAGCGTCTAAAAACGCGACCATTGACATCACCGACTATTCCTCATTCGGGAAATCATCTAATTCGTACAGACCAGACGATTCCGATATGCGAATCATGTCACTCAGCTTCTCCTTGCGCACAGCATCTCGGCTCTTCTTGTACTCCAACAAGTCACGTAATCGTATGCGACGATGAGACCCGACCATATGATAAGGAACTTGTCCTGCTTCAAGTATTTTGACCACATGTGGGCGTGAAACCTGCAATATTTCCGCAGATTGTTGAGTCGTGATGTCCTGCTCATAGTGCAATACGCCAACGGTGTTCCCTTTCGCTAACTGGTGTGCCGCGTCCACTAATACCCGAAACAAAGAAGGGGGAAGTTCAATTCTTACGTCATGCGCCTGATCTACAATTACATAACCGTTCTCTTCAGGAGCGGTTCCTAAACTGTTAGCGACTTTCTTGATACTGTCGAAATCCTTATCGTCTGGTGCAATCAGATTTACCGACATATCCGCCATGGGACTTTCCCCTTTCAAATGACTTTACATTTCAGTATTCTCTTCACTTATCCGCATTATAAGGAACAAACGAAATAAACGCAACGACCGACAATCGATATAGGTACCCGACACAATGAACTTTCGGTTATAACCTTTCAACTTTGAGTGAACTGCTCCCGCCTTCGCTTCGCTTAGAGGCGTGAGCTTCTTGCTTCATCGACCATCGCCTGCTGTAGCAGGTCTTACACGATCTCCACAAGCGTCCAGTAACTTGACAGAGGTCCAATCTGAAACAGTGCAACTGAATGGAACCTCAGTCTGAATGAACTGAGTATTGTTCGAGAAAAGAAGTAGCCACCTCGTCAACTTTGGGGTGGCTACTGTCGTTTTAAGCACTCGTCGTATGAGGTTCAAATTGGGGTGCGTGGGTTAAGGATTTCGTAGATGTCATCAACCTTATAAGGTTGTCGTTTCCCGACTCCGAACACGTAAAGTGTGTTTGTGGCGATGTCACACCGATACACAAGGCGCATATCTGCCTTCTTTCCTTGGGGTGGACGTCTCATCGAGTGAAATTTCTTTTTGCGGTATGTAGGTGCCAGAGGTGGCCGAGTTAGCGATGCCCCCTCATTGGCTGGGTCCTTCATGATTTCATGAACAGCCTTATCCAGGCAGTCTAGGAATTCGTCAAACACCATGTCATCTCCGAATTCCCCTTCGATCCTGGGCAAATCGACGTCGAAAAAATACTGATGGTCAACTCGATTCATTTGCTGGTTTGTTCCTTTCGACGTTGCCGGTACATCTCCAAGGTAGACATGCCTTCGGGATGCTCAATCCACTGTTCTTTTGGTGCAGTGAATCGGCGACCGAATTCCTGAATCAATTGTATATTTTCAACCATTTCTTCCAACTCAGTTAGTCGTTCTACCATTGCTGCATATCGTTCGTACGACATCATGACGGCATCGAGGCCAGTATTTTGGAACAGTACTCCGATTTTTTCGTGAGACTGTAGTTCTTGTTGTAAAGCTTTTTGTGAGAGAGTCCGGAATTGATTCGCCTGGATCATCTCTTCTTTGGTGAAGGTCGTGCTCATGTGAATGGGCTCCTTTCTGTCCAAGGTTCTCACCTCCATTATAACACTATATTGTGCAAATAAATTAACAAATGATTGTACGTTTGGATGTTCAAAGTGTATCCAATAAAACTGGGATATATTCCTTCAGAAGACCGCTCACTGACTCATGTCGGGATAATTTTTGAAAAGTGGCTCCAAGATGGGATTGTCCGACGTTTATAAAGGCGAGCTGGTAGAACCACTCACCGGACAACCCTTGAATGGTGTAAATGTCAACACAAACATGTACGCTTTCGCTTGTTTAAGTATGTACAAAATGAATCATCATCTTTAGCGAGATGATTCTTCAAACGGTAGGAATCGCCTACAATGGTAACGACAGTCGCATGATGAAGGATACGATCAAGAATAGCGTTGGCCAATTTCGGTTCACAAAATACTTCATCCCATGCTCTGAAGTTCACATTTGTTGTCAACATTGTACTTCGTTTTTCATAGCGCATATCAATCAGTTGAAAAAATAACTTTGCATCCTCTCGTTCAATCGGTAGATAACCGATCTCATTAATGATGAGTAGTTTGTACTTAGTATCATGCTTTAATCTAGCATCTAAACGATTTTCTAGCATCGCTCGTTTTAAGTTTTGAATCAGATCATGACATGTAATAAAGTAAGTGCTAATACGTTTCTTGGCTGCAGCGATGCCTATAGATGTCGCTACATGCGTTTTACCGTTATGTAGAGAGAACAACATAATGGTAAAACGCACTTAGCAACCGCTTTGGGGATAGAGGCATGCCGTCGTGGTAAGGAGGTGAGATTCTTTCGGGTACATGAGTTAGTGGCTTTGCTACAAAAGAAAAATGAAGATGGGATCTTAGCACGGTTTCACAAAGAATGACAAGACTGCGAATGACTCATTTTAGATGAAATGGGATTCACACCTTTTCACCAAACGGGTGCACAACTGCTATTCCACGTGGTCTCACATTTTTACGAGAGTCGAAGCGTTATTGTGACGTCTAATCTGGAGTTCGGTCAATGGGGAACCATATTTGGGGACAATCGACTCACTGCCGCACTCGTTGAAAGATTGGTGCACCATGCACACATCTTAGCCTTCACAGGTGAAAGTTACAGATTGAAACATGCACTATCTAGCATGAAGTCCTAATATTCTGTGTTGGTAGTGCCCTATGCAAAATTTCTTTGCAGACTATGCACTTTTCGCTTGCAAAACACAAGAGCAACACCGCCTTGGAGACCTCCGAAAAAGTCAAGATAAAACGCCGATAGATGTCCATATATATCTATATATAGTGTATAATAGAAATATAGAATCGTTTGGGAGGTATCTTCGATGCTTCGTAAAGATAACGGGAAAC
>NZ_JALBUF010000009.1 GCF_022606465.1 Sulfoacidibacillus ferrooxidans | reverse complement strand
GCTCGCAAGGCGGGGACTACACTCTCAAGATCGAGAACCAATGGTCCCAAGGAGGAATTCGTAGTACCCCGACCACTACGAGAATTTTATCTCAAAACTCTTTGGAGTACGTGACATTAATATACTAAGGAGGTATATAGTAGCATGCGTGTATTTATTCTATCCATGATTGGTTTGTTGATAGGTATTGCAGTAGGCTTAGGCATTAATATTCACTTGCCAGTACAGTATTCTGCTTATCTATCTGTAGCAATTTTAGCTGCTTTTGATACGATATTTGGTGGCATTCGCGCTATGATTGAACGCAAATTTGACGAGCGCGTATTTTTGACAGGCTTTTTCTCAAATACATTACTCGCTGCATTGTTGGCTTTTATTGGATCATGGCTTGGAATTGACTTAACACTCGCTGCAGTAGTAGCGTTTGGCGTACGCATTTTCAATAATTTGGCGGCTATTCGTCATCTTCTGCTTTTCCGTAAAAAAATTCCGTTCCATAATTCTTCAAATTCATGTTAATATAAACTAGTATACGTGTGAATAGAGAAATAGTTGATTTGGAGAAGGGAGTGCCACTCCTTGACCAAGGGAGAAATTGTAGTTGGATTAGATATTGGAACCTCGACAGTGCGAGCGATCATTGGCGAGCTTGACGGATTAAACGTCAACATTATCGGTGTAGGTACAGCAAAAAGTGATGGAATTAGAAAAGGTGCAATCGTCGACATCGATAAGACGGTCGCAACCATTCGCCAAGCAGTAGATCATGCAGAACGCATGGTAGGCATTTCAATTGGCTCAGCTTATGTTGGAGTTTCTGGTAGCCATATTTCTTTGCAACCAAGTCATGGAATCGTGGCAGTATCTGCGATGGATCGGGAGATTGGCGATGAAGACGTTGAACGCGTGATTTCTGCGGCACGGGTCATCAACTTGCCAACTGAACGAGAGATCGTCGATGTAGTACCGCGCGAGTTTACGGTTGATGGATTGTCAGAAGTCACAGATCCACGTGGCATGATTGGCGTTCGCTTAGAAGTAGACACCTATGTTGTGACTGGATCGCGAACAGTTTTACACAATTTACTCAGATGTGTTGAACGAGCGGGTATTGAAGTGGCTGGGACTGTCTTGATGCCACTTGCAGCAGCGGGGATGGTCTTGTCTGCTGACGAAAAGAAACTGGGTGTTGTATTAGTAGACGTAGGTGCAGGTGCAACGACAATATCTGTATTTGAACGTGGAACCCTAGAACGGTTTGCAGTCATACCAGTTGGTGGAGACAGCGTGACAAACGATATTACGGTAGGTTTGCAAACGGGGACAGATACTGCAGAGATGATCAAGTGTCGGCACGGAGTCGCTCAGATTTCTTTAGCGCGGCAAGAGGATAAATTCAAAGTGCCGCGAATAGGTAATAGCAATGAAAGAGAATGTACTGCAGAAGAATTGGCTTATATCATTGAACCGCGCATGCAAGAAATTTTTTCGCTCGTTCGCGATGAAGTGGAGCGCATGGGGTATCCAAATGGATTGCCAAGTGGCTATGTCTTGTCTGGTGGAACGATGTTATTAAAAGGTTCTGATAAGTTAGCGCAACAAGATTTGGGCGGATCTGTTCGCATCGCTGTTCCAGATTATGTTGGAGTACGTGATCCATCTTATGTTGGGTGTGTCAGTATGATTAAGTATGTATCCCGGTATTACCATAGGCAGGCGGTAGCTGCAACAGCACCCGCAAAAAGACAGCGTTCTGGTGGTGCCTTGCAGAAGATAAAAGGTTGGTTTCAGGATTTTATTTAGGTTAAATATGTTTGACAAACGGCTAACTAGCATACGTTTCATATAGTGCGTCAAGGAGGACGTGGGATGTTACAGTTTGATTTTGAGAGTGAAACGTTGGCACACATCAAGGTGATCGGAGTGGGCGGCGGTGGCTGTAATGCGGTAAATCGCATGATTGAAGCTGGTGTACGCAATGTCGACTTCATTACAGTCAACACCGATGCGCAAGCGCTCCACCTATCAAAGGCACCTGAGCGGATACAAATTGGTGAAAAGTTGACTCGTGGTCTTGGTGCGGGTGCCAATCCAGATATCGGCAAGCGTGCAGCTGAAGAAACACGAGAGATTGTCATGAATGCATTACGTGGAGCAGATATGGTATTTGTCACAGCTGGCATGGGTGGCGGTACAGGTACTGGTGCAGCTCCAGTGATCGCTGAGATTGCTAAAGAATTAGGAGCACTCACCGTAGGTGTGGTGACAAAACCATTTACATTTGAAGGGCGACGTAGGTTGACTCAAGCGGAAAATGGTATTGCTGCTCTAAAAGAAAAAGTAGATACATTGATTGTCATACCTAATGATCGTTTATTAGAGATTGTCGAAAAAAATACGCCCATGCTCGATGCATTTCGCGAAGCGGATAATGTATTGCGTCAAGGTGTTTCTGGTATTTCGGATCTGATTTCGGAAACTGGACTCATTAACGTTGATTTTGCTGATGTAAAAGCAGTCATGACAGAGCGTGGATCTGCTTTAATGGGTATTGGCGTTGCAAGTGGTGAGAAACGAGCGACAGAAGCTGCTCAAAAGGCCATTCGGAGTCCGCTTTTAGAGACGTCGATTGACGGTGCAAGAGGGGTATTGATTCAAGTAGCAGGTGGAGAAAACTTAACACTGTTTGAAGTGACTGAAGCGGCAGATATTGTTGCTGAGGCAGCTGATCCAGACGTGAATTTGATTTTTGGTGCTGTGATTAAACCGGAACTCAAAGATGAATTAGTAGTTACGGTTATCGCTACAGGATTTGAGGCTCAGAGTGGCTCTAGTCCTAAACCTTTATCAAGACGTCAAGAACCTCATGGAGGAACTTCGACTGTGCAGTCTGGTGATCTTGAAATCCCTGCCTTTTTGCGCAACCGTCAAAATCATCGTCCGTAAAGTTTCTACCCAACACTCCTTGATTGCGTCAGCACATGAAAGAAGGGGGACAGACTATGGGATTATCGTTCCCATAGCCTGTCTCAGTAAGAAGGCTATGCTTTTTTGCTTGTGGCTTGCACGAGAGTCACAAGCATTTTTTGTATGATACTGATCAGTGAGATCAGCGTTTGTAGCGAGAGTTTATGCAATTTCATAGCTACTACCACCCCCGTAGTATACAAGTACCTTTGCTGTGTAGCTTAGGTGACATGGCCACACAATAACGTGTTATTCCCCGTTGTCGATTCTTTTCTCTACGAAGTTCGCAAGTTCTGACAAACTTCGCAATATACATGTACTATACTGTGGTCAATTCGCTACAGGAGGGTCTGCATTTGGTTATTTATGTGGATCTAGCCTTTTTGATCAATTTGTTTATCGATGCATCTCTTTTACTGATTACAGGCTCATTGTTACAACGCAAATTGACGATGCGTCGAGTTTTTGGGGCTTCAGCCATAGGATCGTTGTACGCAGTGGCAACTTTATTTCCTGGAACGTCTATGTTGCGTAGTGTGCTTGTCAAGTGGTTTTTCTCAGTGGTAATGGTTGATCTGGCATTTGGCATGCGTACGCTGCATCATAAAACATATCGTCACTTAGTCAAACTTATGCAGGTGGTGGCTGCTTTTTACGCAGTTACCTTTGCAGTGGCAGGCGCTATCTATGCGTTGCATAATGTTTTTGCCACAGGTGGGGCGAGTTTGGACGGACTAGCGCTGATAGGAGGGCAAGTTGCTTGGTGGACGAGTTTAAGCACTGTATTTCTCGTGTTATCTATCCCGCTTGCATTATTGCTCGTCCGCTTTTTATGGAGTTTTGTAATCAGGTCTAAGCGCTTAAGTGGACAAGTGGTCACTATGCGGTTTACTTTATTTGGTCAAGAAGCGCAAGTTCAGGCACTCATAGACACTGGCAATTCGTTAACTGATCCAATTACGAAAACGCCGGTTGCAGTTGCTAAAATGGCAGCGCTTGAAAGTCTCTTACCACCATTATTAAAAAACGCCATGAGAGATGGAATCGACCCACTTGCAATGGTGTATCAACAGACTTCTGAACTTGGGAATTTTGCGACGCGCATTAGCATCGTGCCGTATCGAGGAGTTGCAGGGAACACGGGCTATTTGCTAGCCATTCGACCAGATAAAGTCATTGCCTGTATCGATGAATTAGAGATCTCGCTTGCACCATTATTTATCGCCTTACAAACGGATGGATTCTCTATGGTGGATCAATTCGACTGTATATTGCCGGGTAGTACTGCAGGGTTACTGGTTGAAGGGAGAGAGAGTGGTGTTAACACCCGTTCGCGTACGTCTTCAGATGAGACTTCTCATTCTTCGCATACTGCTTAAAATTGGGGCTGGTCCAGAACGAATTTATTATGTCGGCGGTTCAGAGGCATTGCCACCGCCCCTAACTCGGGAAGAAGAGGAGTTCTTACTTGGAAAGTTACCGAGCGGCGATGAGGCTGTACGGTCGTTGCTGATTGAACGGAATTTGCGATTGGTCGTGTACATTGCTCGCAAATTTGAGAATACTGGCGTGAACATAGAGGATCTCGTATCCATAGGCACGATAGGGCTCATTAAAGCGATCAATACGTTTGATATCGAAAAGAAAATCAAACTAGCAACGTATGCTTCTCGCTGCATTGAAAATGAAATTTTGATGTTTTTGCGGCGCAATAATAAAGTACGTATTGAAGTGTCCTTTGATGAGCCTTTAAATGTGGATTGGGATGGCAATGAACTTCTTCTATCTGATGTACTTGGCACAGAGGGAGACACGATCTATCGCGATATTGAAGATGAGGTTGATCGTACGTTGTTATATGGAGCACTAGAAAAATTAACAGATCGAGAAAAAAGAATCATGGAGTTGCGGTTTGGTTTAGCAGGGAGAAAGGAGATGACACAAAAGGATGTTGCAGACTTGCTTGGAATATCGCAATCTTATATTTCGAGACTAGAAAAGCGTATTATAAAACGCTTGCGCAAAGAGTTTAACAAAATGATATAACTGCATAATTCTCCCTGGCCGGGACATACTGAAACACGAATCGATTCGGTATGGCTCGCTTGGGGGGAAAAATTTGAAGCGCAACAAAGTTGAAATTTGCGGCGTCAATACCTCGCAACTTCCAGTCCTAACCAATGTTGAGATGAGGAAATTGTTTACGGAGCTTCAAAGTGGACAACACTATGCACGCGAAAAACTTGTAAACGGTAATTTGCGTCTGGTACTTTCTGTCATCCAACGCTTTAATAATCGCGGAGAGTATGTTGATGATCTCTTTCAAGTGGGATGTATAGGTCTTATGAAAGCCATCGACAACTTTGATCTTGGTCAAAATGTGAAATTTTCTACCTATGCTGTTCCGATGATTATCGGAGAAATCAGGCGCTATTTACGTGATAATAATCCGATTCGAGTGAGCCGCTCCCTTCGTGATATCGCGTATAAAGCACTCCAGATTCGCGATAGTCTAACGAATCGGAATCTGCGAGAACCAACCATTATGGAGATATCACAAGCTATGGAGGTAGCAAAAGAAGAGGTAATCTTCGCGCTTGATGCGATTCAGGATCCGGTTTCTTTATTTGAACCCATTTATCACGATGGTGGGGAACCGATCTACGTGATGGATCAAATTAAGGATGACACCAATCTTGATTCATCGTGGGTTGAATCAATCGCCATCAAGGAGGCCATGAGACGATTGTCTGAGCGCGAAAAGAGAATTTTAGCCATGCGCTTTTTTGAGGGAAAAACGCAAATGGAAGTTGCTGATGAAATCGGAATTTCACAAGCGCAAGTTTCTCGTCTTGAGAAAGCAGCGATTGGTCATATGCAAAAATATATTAAGTAAAACTCGTGATTGTGTAAAAGTTTTTTTTATCGCACATACCTTATTAGTGAGCAGTCTTTTAGGCTGATGTCATACCTAAGGCGTGTGTGCGATGAGAGCTTCTGAACTGCAAGCAAAGGATGTTATCAATATTGTTGATGGTCGCAAATTGGGCTCAATTGGCGATCTGGATATTGATTTGGAAACTGGACTTATACGATCCATGATCATCCCCCAAAGTGGTCGCTTTTTTGGTTTAATGGCTGGGGGAGAAGAAATTGTGATTCCATGGACACAGATTGTTAAAATCGGTTCAGATGTGGTTTTAGTTGATTTGCGACAGGGGTTACTAGAATCAAATGAATTGCAAGAAAGTCGTTCTGGAGGACACTCGAGCGGCTATTGACCGCGCTGCGGTCATTTTTATTTTAACCATAAACGGTTTCCCCGTGCCCATCGTTTTATGTTACGATACAGGTACTATAGTGGGGGGAACGAAGATGACGCGGTTGATTTTGCTAGATCAGTGGCTATTGAATAAGGTCAGCGGGGGTTTTTCACGACGTGATGGAGGCGTCAGTCAAGGCGTGTATCGTTCCCTCAATGTCGGTTTTCACGTCGGAGATGATGCAAGTCATGTAGTGGAAAACCGATTATTACTTGCTCGTGATATGGGTATTGATGTGAATAACATCGTATTTGGTGAACAGATACATAGTAATCAAGTTGAGATAGTTACCAAAGACACCGTGCGCTCAGGTCCATTTGATAGTATTGCTAAAGCAGATGGGCTGGTAACATCTGATCCGTCTATTGCACTCGGTGTATTAACGGCAGATTGCGTGCCGCTGCTGTTTGCGGATGCGGGTGCAGGAGTGATTGGTGTTGCCCATGCTGGCTGGCGTGGTGCGACATCTGGCATCATTTCTGAGGTCATTGCAAACATGGTGTTACTAGGAGGTTTACAGGAGCGGATTCGAGTGGCAATAGGCCCAGCCATACGCTCCTGTTGCTACGAGGTAGATACACCGGTCATACGAGCAGCCCGAGTAGCATATGATCGTATGGGAAGACACATGCCTTCATGGCAGAAGTCGACGATCCATACTGGAACTGTTATGATGGATTTGCCGAGAATCTGTCATGATGAGTTACGAACTCTAGGTATTGTTGAAGAACACATTCTTGATACAGCTATTTGTACAAGTTGCATGCCTGGATCTTTCTCTCATCGTCGCGATTTTGGTCAGTCTGGGCGTCAAGCAGGATTGATTCGATTGCGGGGGTGAACATGATAGACGATCAATCACAAGTGCAACATGATATGGAGCAATTAGTAAAACGTAGCGCGGATATTTCGAAGCGTATTGATTCTGCACTGCATCGTGCAAATCGTATGGACGAGCCTATTCGCATCGTTGCTGTGACTAAATACGTGGACATCGATACCGTAGAGAAGTTGACGAAGGTTGGCTATACTGACTTTGGGGAAAATCGCTGGCAAGTAGCAAAGTCTAAGGTGGAAGCATATAGAACATCGATCTGGCATTTTATTGGACCTTTACAGCGTAATAAAGTACGCTTTGTAGTTCCCCATTTTGCTTTTATACACAGTGTTGATCGGCCTGAATTAGCTGATGAAATCAGTCGTGAAGCACTAAACTATGGTGTGCGGCCCAATGTATTATTGCAAGTGAACGTATCGGATGAACCACAAAAATCCGGGATTGATCCAGAAAATGCTTTTTCTTTAGTAGAGCATTGTGCTATGCTACCTGGACTACGCGTACTTGGTTTCATGGCAATCGGACGCAATACTGAACATGCGGTAGAATCTCGTGCTGACTTTCGTAGACTTGTGCTGTTGCGTAACGATATACAGCAAAAAACAGGCATAATTCTCCCTGAACTTTCCATGGGAATGTCAAAGGATTTTGACATTGCTGTTGAAGAAGGAGCTACGATCGTACGGATCGGTAGATATCTTGTCAATTTTGATCAGGAGTTGTAAAAAAGGCTCGAACAATAGTTCAATATGGTGTATCTTTAAGAGAGTAAACGATTTTTGGTGAAAGGATGTGACAGGATGTTACACCGCATGATGAATTTTTTGGGCCTTGGTGATGAAGAGGATGAAGAAGAAGAGGTCATGGAAGAGCCTTCATCTTTTGAGCCCGATCAGGATTTTGCAAACGCCACGAGACGTGGTACGGTGTTAAACTTACACACGCAAAAGCAAGTCCGCGTCATTTTATCAGAACCTGCTTCTTATGATGATGCTCAGCTAATTGCTGATCATCTAAAAGGACATCGATCAGTGATTGTTAACTTGCATCGAGCTCCTTATGATCAAGCGTTGCGAGTTGTTGATTTTCTAAGTGGCTGTGTATATGCAATCGGTGGTAGCATGCAAAAACTTGGACATAATATTTTTCTCTGCGCGCCTGAAAATGTGGATATTCAAGGTACGATTAGTGAATATTTAGCAGGTGAAGGCAGAGCGCATTTGAGGTGACATGTTGATTATATCAACGATATCTTGGCTTCTTAATTTGTACTGGTATTTCATTTTGGCAAGGATACTAATCAGTTGGTTTCCCGATGTTTATGAGACAGGGATCGGTCGATTTATTGTTCGTGTGACAGAACCGTACTTAGCGCCATTTAGGCGCTATATTCCAGCACTTAGATTCAACGCAGTGTCTATTGATATTTCAGTAATTGTAGCCATTTTTGCCTATTACTTTATCGAAGATGCTGTGTTGTTTATTCTGACTTATGTACTACAGCTTTTTGGATTATCGTAGTCGAAAGGTGCGGGAAGCAGATGAGTGACGTCGTGCATCAGCACTTTCGTCCAGCTGAGCAGGCGATCGTGAAGCGCCTTGAAGAGTTTTCAAGCGGGGTAGAGCGGACAGGCGTTTCTCGTCGAACAGATTTTTTAAGCCCCCGCGAAGCATGGATTGCACAGATCATTTGTGCTAAATATTCACTTGCGGTTTCGTTGTATGGTGGGTATGAGCATGCAGAACGTCAACGAGCGATCATAAGTGATGTACATGAACACCCCGGAGAAGAGAATTTTGAGGTTGTTGCAGTTCGCGTTGATGTTCCGAAGGGAAGCAGTACTCTTCGACATGGTGATTTTCTCGGAGCTCTACTTGGAGTTGGCATAAGAAGGGATGGTTTAGGCGATATCGCCTTTTTACCAGATCACACTGCGTATGTGTTTTGCACAAAGCAGATGGTCAATATTCTTTTGCGTGATTTCACTCAGGTTGGTAAAACTTCAGTTACTATTCGCGTTGATGAGCAACCACCTATTTCGCAGTTTTTAGCTTCTACGCTTATGGAACAGAAAGTGACATTACAAAGTCTTCGTTTAGATGCATTTCTTGCGCATGCTTTTGGTATGTCACGCAGTAAAGCAGTAGAACCGATTCGTTCAGGTAAAGTGCAATTAAATCATGTTTTATGTGTAGAACCTTCACAGGAAATCGTGGAGCACGATGTAGTATCTCTTCGGGGTTCTGGACGCGCACGAGTGATGGGGATCGAAGGAAATTCACGTAGTGGTCGTATTTTTGTGCGTATCGGTCGTTATGTATAATACAATTATGTAGAATTAAAAGAGGAAATCATCGATTTGTGTCGAATGTTGATACATATAGAGTTATGCATGTGAGAATGTTCTATAGTAGGAGGTTGAGCACTGGTGCCCTTAACGCCTCTTGATATTCATAATAAAGAGTTTAAGCGGTCTCTCAGAGGATACAATGAAGATGAGGTCAACGATTTTTTAGACCGCGTCATTAAAGATTATGAAGGACTTATTCGTCAGCACAAGGATATGGAAGAGCGTTGCATGCAACTTGAAGATCAGGTTAAAAACTTCAAAATGATGGAAGATTCATTGAGTAAGTCGCTTATGCTTGCTCAAGATACTGCAGAAGAATTGAAACAAAACGCACGTAAAGAAGCCCAGTTAGTGATTCGCGAAGCAGAGAAAAATGCTGATCGAATTGTCCAAGATGCACTTACGAAAGCTCGCAAGACGGCAATGGAACTCGATGAAGTAAAGAAACAAGCTGCTATCTTTAAAGCGCGGTTTCACTCATTGATGAGTGCTCAGATGGAGATGCTAAAGGCTACTGAGTGGGAAGAGTTTATTAATGAACCGATTGGTTAATATGTAGTAAAGTATATAGTATATCGATGATGAGGACAGTAGGCGCGCGAAGACCGCAAAGAGAACTCGGGATAGGTGAGAGCCGAGTCGGTGGATGCCGTTTGAAGATCACCTTGGAGATGAAGAGTGAACGGATAGTGAATGATCTATCCCTTAGCTTAACCGGGATGCGCCCGTTATTGCGCATATTTTAATGAGGCGAAGTGATTCACTTACACACACTTCGTGAAGTAGGGTGGTACCTCGCGACGTTAGTCTGCGCCCCTTGTTGGGATGCAGGCTTTTTTGTTTTATGCAGACCTTCACAAGTTCATGATGCAGTCATAAAAAGGATGGGGGAAATGATGTTGGAATTTGATAAAACGCTAAACTTACCACAAACTGATTTTCCGATGCGTGGCAATTTGCCAAAACGTGAACCGGAGATGCTTCGATATTGGAATGAAATGGATCTCTATCACTCTGTACAAAAGACGAAAATGGATAAGAAAAAATTTATTTTGCACGATGGTCCCCCTTACGCAAATGGCCAGACTCATTTAGGTCACGCTTTAAATAAGATTATTAAAGATATCATCATTAAGTCTCGTTCAATGAACGGTTTTGATGCGCCTTATGTACCAGGATGGGATACACATGGATTACCTATTGAAAACGCCATTATTAAAGCACAAAAGTTAAATCGACATGAAGTCAGTATTGTGGATTTTAGGAAGGCGTGCGCAGATTATGCGCTAAAGTATATTGACTTACAAAGAGATCAATTTTTGCGCTTTGGCGTTCGTGGAGACTTTCAAAATCCGTATATTACGATGGATCCTAGCTACGAAGCAGAACAAATTCGCGTATTTGGGGTAATGGCTCAAAAGGGGTATATTTACAAAGGTTTCAAGCCGGTATATTGGTGTCCATCATGTGAAACTGCATTAGCTGAAGCAGAGATTGAATATGAAACGCATACATCTCCTTCTATTTATGTTGCTTTTCCAGTAAAGGATGGCAAAGGTGTACTATCAAATGATACGGAAATTGTTATTTGGACAACAACTCCTTGGACGATCCCGGCGAATATGGGGATTGCACTAGGACCTGACTTTGATTACTCAGTGGTCGCAGTTCATGGTAGAAAACTCTTAATTGCGTCTGAATTGGTTGAGAGTGTGCTAAAAGATGTTGGATTCGCAGAAGAAGAACATGCCATTATAGCGACTTATAAAGGCCGTGAATTAGAGCGAGCAGTAGCTAAACACCCACTCTATGAGAGAGATTCTCTTGTTGTTTTGGGGGATCATGTCACACTCGATAGTGGGACAGGTGCCGTGCATACAGCGCCCGGCCATGGGATGGAAGACTACCTAGTAGGACTTCAGTACGATTTGGATATTTTTGCTCCACTTGACGATAAAGCTCGTTTTACCGCTGAAGCTGAACCATTTACTGGTCAGTTTTATGCTAAGGCCAATCCAGTCATCATTGAGGCATTGCGTGAAAGTGGTGCGCTACTGGCTAAACATGATCTTGTGCATCAATATCCACATTGCTGGCGCTGTAAAAATCCTGTGATTTATCGCGCAACTGAGCAGTGGTTTGCGTCGATTGCGCTGTTTCGCGACGAGATGTTAGCACAAGTCGAACAAGTTTCTTGGGCTATTCCTTGGGGGAAGATACGTCTCCATAACATGATTGCTGATCGTACAGATTGGTGTATTTCACGGCAACGCACATGGGGCGTTCCAATCCCTGTGTTTTATTGTAAACAGTGCAATGAAGCTCTATTGGATGAGCAAAGCGTCGAACATGTGGCTGAGTTATTCGCAACACATGGATCACAGATTTGGTTTGAAAAAGAGGCGGATGAACTCGTACCAGTAGGTTCAACATGCTCGTGTGGAAACACCCATTTTCGCAAAGAAACGGATATTATGGATGTTTGGTTTGATTCGGGCTCGAGTCATATGGCTGTCCTTAGAAAACGTAGTGACTTAGCGTGGCCAGCTGACTTGTATGTCGAAGGATCTGATCAATATCGCGGCTGGTTTAATTCATCGCTTTCCACAGCCGTAGCGGTTATGGGCCAAGCTCCCTATCGGCAAGTCCTATCACATGGTTTTGCAGTTGATGGTGACGGGCGTAAAATGTCAAAGAGTCTTGGCAACGGGATTGATCCCATCCAAGTCATTGAACAAATGGGTGCAGATATTTTACGCCTATGGGTATCATCTGTGGATTATCGATCAGATGTGCGCATTTCTAACTTGATTTTAAAACAAGTTTCAGAGGTGTATCGCAAAATACGCAATACATTTCGCTTCTTACTTGGCAATTTGTCTGACTTTAGTGATGCACAACGTGTTTCATATGAGCAGTTGCGAGACATTGATCGTTATTTATTAGATCGTTTGTACCGGCTTCAAGAAAAATGTATGGATGCTTATGAAAATTACGAGTTTCACGTTGTATATCACGCTATCCAAAACTTCTGTTCAACAGAGTTGTCTAGTTTTTATTTAGATGTTGCGAAAGATACACTTTACGTGGATGTGGTTGATTCTGTATCTAGAAGAGCGATACAAACGGTTCTTCACCAGTGTCTCCATACGTTACTCGCACTGATCGCGCCAATCTTAACCTTTACAGCAGATGAAATTTGGATGCAACTTACTGAAAAAGACGTACAAAGTATTCAGCTCACAGAGTGGGTAAAACTTCCTGAAAAGTACAGAGATGATGCATTAGCTACTACATGGGATCATTTGTTGGCTATACGCGATGTGGTGCTACAGGCGCTTGAAACTGCACGCTCGGAGAAGAAGATAGGTCAATCGCTTGGTGCTGCAATTCATTTGTACGGCGTGGATCACACACAGGTAGACTTAACTTTAGATGATTGGAAGGATCTTTTTATCGTTTCTCAAATCACGCTCCATTCAGTTGAAGAGGAAGTTCCTGTAGAGGCCTTATGTGTTGGGGCGGTGGGTGTTGTAGTGACTGAGGCGCAGGGAGAAAAATGTCCGCGTTGTTGGCATATACGTACTGATATAGGATTGGATGTAAGAGTACCTGAAGTGTGCCCTCGTTGTGCTGAGATCTTAGTGCAAAAAGGACTCGTCTAGGCTTTTAGGCTTTAGGTAGTAAAATGTTAAAACCGTATGCGAGTGTTGCAGATATCAACTGCTGCACTCGCATACGGTTTTTATTTTTTTAAACAAAGCGAGAAATAATAAAAGCAATAATGCCTACAATGCCAAGAATGATAAAGATGGGTGTAAATGTAAGTGTATAGTTATACATTTGTTTAGCGACAAAACTACTTATCACTTCAATACATCCAATCCAGATTAACGCGGTTGCAGCAGTGCGAACAAGTTGATTGCGCAATGGCGACAACCCCTTTCTCTTCTAAATACTATCCCACGAGACATGCGTACAAACAATGGGTTTAACAGAGCGTGCCGTGAACATCCTTTGACAGTTTGGCTCAGATAATATGAAGCATACTCTATGGTCAATCGGGAATCCTATTTTGTGCACGGTGAATAGAAAGTGGTGAATCAGATGGATCCGATTCGACGCCCACAAGCAACGAGTACAGTTGAAAAGTTAAGTGACTACTTTGAACGAGTAAATTTTGGAGCATACGTGCTCTTATTGCAAAAACCTTGGCGTCTCTTTTATCTCAATTTTATTGGCGGTCTTGCACGTGGTATTGGCATAGGATTGGGATTTACCTTAATTGCAGCACTCTTAATTGTGATTATGCAACGTTTAGCTGTGCTTAATATTCCGCTTATTGGATCCTATATTGCCGATGTGGTACGCATTGTACAGGCGCAGTTGCGCGTTCCGACGATATAGTGATATACAACTAGATTATTGAAAATTATATGATAAAAGGAGAGATGATGCCGTGAAGGATAAGTATCAGTCAGCAAGAGCAGCACTTATCAGTGAGCAAGAACAGATTAAACAGCGTCTGGATGATTCTGAACAATATGGGTTGGAGCTTGCGATGAATGACAGTATTGGTGAATTATCGCTATATGATCAACATCCAGCTGATATTGGCAGTGAGATGTTTGAACGAGAGAAAGATGTCGCTTTGCGAGAGCATGATGTGATCCGTTTAGAAGAGGTCAATTACGCTCTTGCAAAAATGCAAGAAGGGACATATGGAACATGTGAACAATGTGGACAGGCAATTGAATTACTGCGTATAGAAGCAGAACCTGCAGCTGTTTTGTGCATTGCGTGTGCGCATGAACAATCGCATCCGCTTGCAATGCATGATCGACCTATCGAGGAAGAGTTTTTGCGTAACGGATTTTCTAGGACCAATATGGATGGAAGAGATTACACTGGATTCGATGGAGAAGATAGCTGGCAAGGTGTTGCGCGTATGAATGCTCGGCCCGATCCTGACTCGGTGATTGATGATGAACTTTATGAAGAAGGAAATGGATATGTAGATCAAATGGATGCAATTTCTAATATGCAGTATAAAGAACAATTGCCAGACTAATGTGGTTTTAGTGCGTTGTATGAATCGCTTACTTTACGATCGCTTGTTTGTGCCAGTGGCTCATGGTACGATACAAAGTAAGTAAGGGGGCGGATATTTGGTCTATGTGATAGCTTTTTTGGTCGCAGTGATCGATCAGTCAATTAAGTGGGTTATTTCAACGCATATGGCTGTTAACTCTTCCATTTCGATATGGCCGGGTGTTCTTGAGTTGCTTTATGTACAAAATCGTGGAGCTGCCTTTAGCATTTTATTGAATCAAACGCCTTTACTCATTGTAGTCGCGCTCATTGTGATAGGTGTTATCATTTACGTTGACAGGCGATATGCGAAAGGGAATATGCGTTTACAGATTGCACTTGGGCTTTTATTAGGTGGTGCGATTGGGAATTTGATCGACCGCATTCGCCTAGGGTATGTGATTGATTACGTTTATTTTGAAGCCATTCACTACCCCGTATTTAATTTTGCAGACAGTTGTATTGTGGTGTCTGTGATTTATCTCGTTTTCCGTGCATGGCGTTCTCGCGATCAAGAGGGATCAACACATCCAGATGGGCGAGCACAGGAGGGTAATCATGGAAAACACCAATGATGTGACGGTAGATGACGAGGATATAGTGCAGGAAGCCGATGTGATGACTTTTCATGTTGAGGTGTCAGGTGAACGCATTGACCGCTATCTAGCTGAGGTAGGATCATGGTCGCGCGCGCAAGTGCAACAATTCATTGAAGGTGGGCATATCACGCTAAATGGTAAGGTTGTCCGTGCGAGTTCAAAGGTTACCAAAGATCAGCAAATTATTGTTCACGTGCCTCCGTTAGCTACGATCGATGTGATTCCTGAGGATATACCGCTCGATATTTATTATGAAGACGAAGATGTGATTGTTGTCAATAAACCGCGAGGAATGGTTGTGCATCCAGCTCCTGGGCATATGCGCAATACATTAGTTGGGGCGTTGCTTGGACATATTGAACATTTGTCAGGGATTGGCGGCGCACTACGACCAGGTATTGTGCATCGAATCGATAAGGATACGAGTGGTTTACTTGTCGTTGCAAAAACAGATCTTGCGCATCACAGTTTGTCTAATCAGTTTAAGGAGCACTCTGTAATACGATTGTACGAAGCGATTGTTCATGGTCATTTGAGTTCTTCAACTGGCATGATCGATGCACCGCTTGCTCGTGATCCACATAAGCGTCAACAGATGGCTGTTATGCCCGATGGTTATGGAAAACGTGCCATTACCCATTTCCAAGTCATAGATAGTTACATTAACTATACTCATGTGAGATTGCGATTAGAAACGGGTAGAACGCATCAAATTCGCGTGCACATGGCATACATAGGACATCCTGTAGCGGGTGATCCGCTCTATGCTTCACGTGATCCGCTAGGCCTGTCTGGACAGGCATTACATGCAAAGACACTGGGATTCATTCATCCGCGATCGGGTCAAGAGCTCTTGTTTCATGCACCATGGCCACCGATTTTGGAAGCAACAGTAGCAGATCTCACGCGTCGAAAAGCAAGTTTATGAGTGACTAGTAGGTTTGCGAGTGTTTGACAAAAAAATTGCGCGCTTGACCTATCAACCGTTATTTGTTACGCTCTTAAAGACATACTTTGTTCCTTTAAACAAGTCCCGTGAGGCTTGTAAGGAGTTCGGCAGATTGGTTTGTTTATATCTTGCATGTCGCTACTAAGGTTGCTAGCGTAGTGCTAGATATAGATTACCACCCTAGGCGTTCTCCTAGGGTGGTTTTTTATGTCTGCGAGAAGAAGGGAGCTTATTATGGGAAACATTCAATTGCATGACCCTGATTCGATGCGTCGGGCTTTGTCCCGTATTGCACATGAAATTGTAGAGCGTTCTGGCAGTAATGAGGATCTTGCATTCGTCGGTATCCGCACAAGAGGATGGTATCTTGCTAAGCGCCTGGCGAATCGAATGACACAGATCGAGAGTTGGGAAGTCCCTTGTTTTTCACTAGATGTGTCCGATTTTAGAGATGATCGAGGGCATAGTGAACGAGATCAACAGAAGACAGTCAGTGCTTATGACCAACAACCGTTTCTACACGTAGATCCGTTGGAGGGAACATTTCATCTGCCGGATTGGTTATCTAATCAATGGGTGCAAGGCAAACGGGTTATTTTAGTAGATGATGTTCTTTTCACTGGGCGTACGGTGCGCGCTGCACTTGATGCACTTAGTCGGTATTCACGACCAGCTGTGATTCAGTTGGCTGTTCTCATTGATCGCGGTCATAGAGAACTACCTATTCGCCCTGACTATGTGGGGAAAAATGTTCCGACAGCTAGAGAAGAGAGGATCTCTGTAAAGATGGAGGAAGTAGATGGGGAAGATTCTGTGTGGTTGCATAAGTCACCTGTAAAATAAAAGGAAGTGAGAAACTTGAGACATCTGATCAGTGCTAAGCATTTAAAGAAGCCAGATATTTTGCATATGATCGAGCAGGCACGACACATGGAAGGTGTTTTGCAACGTGGTGGTAGTCGTGATATGGAACACATGATCATGGCAGCTTTGTTTTTTGAACCTTCCACCCGTACGCGGTTATCGTTTGAAACAGCGATGTTGCGGTTAGGAGGACAAGTGATTAGCACAGAAAGTGCGCGTGAATTTTCCTCTGCGGTTAAAGGTGAGACGCTTGAAGATACCATCCGTGTTGTCGCAGGTTATGTGGATCTCATCGTGCTAAGGCATCATGAGATCGGAGCAGCAGCACGTGCTGCAAGCGTTAGTACAGTCCCCGTTTTGTCTGCGGGTGATGGAGCTGGAGAACATCCAACGCAGGCACTGCTTGATCTCTACACGATCGCTCGGGAAAAAGGGCGATTGGATGACTTAACGATTGCGTTAGTAGGAGACCTTTTATACGGCCGTACAGTGCACTCGCTTGTGTATTTAATCAGTCAATTCCCAGGTATTCGCTTACTTTGCACAGCTCCTGCAAGTACACCACTGCCTGATGATGTACGCCAATTTGCTTTAGCACATGGTGTTTCCGTTGAGTTGCGAGCTAGTTTGCAAGAGGTAGCTGCAGAAGCGGATGTGATTTATCAGACACGGATTCAAAAAGAGCGTTTTGCGTCACTTGTTGAGTATGAATCGGTGAAAGGATTATATGTGATCGATGAGGCGATCGTACATGCTATGCGCAAGGATGCCATCATCATGCACCCGCTTCCGCGAGCAGGTGAAATTGTGCCGGCTGTGGATCGCGATCCGCGAGCGGCGTACTTTCGCCAATCGCACTATGGAGTGCCCGTTCGAATGGCTATTGTGCAACATTGCTTAGAAAACGATTGAGGGATGAAATGAGGCGAAAGTAGTGGGCAGATTATTTCAAGGGGCCGTGGTCGTTGATCCGATGACAGGGCAAAGTCGTGTATTAGATCTATTGGTAGAAGGTCAAATGATTGCACAGATTGGTGTGGATCTTGAAACGTCGTCACATGAGGTGATCGATTTACGAGGACTTCACGTGCTGCCTGGGTTAATCGATCCACATGTTCATTTGCGAGAACCTGGGCAAACGCATAAGGAAACGATTGAGACAGGCACCATGGCAGCTGCCGCAGGTGGATTCACACAGATCTGTTGTATGCCAAATACTTCTCCAATCGTTGATTCAAGTGAGTGGGTCACGTTTATTCGCACGACTGCGGATCGTTTTGGATATGCCACAGTTCATCCAATTGCGGCTATTACGAAAGGTTCAAAAGGGGAAGAGTTAACGGATTTTGACGCTCTTAAAAAAGCTGGAGCGGTAGGTTTTTCGGATGATGGACGTGGTGTGCAATCTGCCCGTGTGATGCGAGATGCGCTGATGGCAGCGAAGCTGCTCGATCTACCGATCATTGTGCATGCGGAAGATGAGACTTTGTCTGGCGCAGGGTGTATGAATGCAGGTGATGTTGCACAGCAACTGCAAGTCCCGGGAATACTTAGTAGTGCAGAAACAGTCATGATTGCGCGCGATGTCATACTGGCACAGGAAACTGGTGCTCATG
The DNA here is from genome assembly GCF_022606465.1 of Sulfoacidibacillus ferrooxidans. Lineage (NCBI taxonomy): Bacteria > Bacillati > Bacillota > Bacilli > Caryophanales > Alicyclobacillaceae > Sulfoacidibacillus > Sulfoacidibacillus ferrooxidans. The sequence goes on along the minus strand of NZ_JALBUF010000009.1, from coordinate 55,206 downwards.
TTCATATGTGCCACGTCAGTCCAGAAGCTGCCGTCTCTGTAATTCGCTATGCAAAGCAACAACATGTACATGTCACAGCAGAGGTGACGCCACACCACCTGTTGCTCACAGACGAGCTTGTTTTGACATTAGGTGCACAGGCTAAGGTAAATCCACCGCTACGCAGCGAAGCAGATCGTGCGGCGTGTGTACGAGGGCTTTTAGACGGCACACTCGACATGGTTGCAACCGATCATGCCCCTCATACGGAAGAAGAAAAAGCACGTGGATTAGTGTCAGGCCCATTTGGATTTGTCGGTCTAGAGGTGAGCTTTCCGCTACTATATACAGCTTTCGTAAAAAGCGGCATCTTATCACTAGAAAAACTAGCGTACATGATGTCAACGGCACCTGCAAAACATTTTCACTTGCCAGGTGGGCGCATAGAGGTTGGTGGATTAGCTGACTTTGTGGCTGTTGATATTGCACATGAAAGAAGAGTCGATGTCGCGCGTTTTCGCTCCAAAGGACGCAATACGCCATTTGTGAATCGAATGCTCTATGGGTTTCCAGTCATGACCATTCATCGTGGGCAAACTGTTTTTCTAGATGCACAATAGTACGTACTCGTTAGGGGTGAAGAACAATGACAGCAAGATTATTGCTTGAAGATGGAACATTATTTGAAGGGTTGCATTTTGGCGCTAGTGGAGAGTCTTTTGGAGAAGTCGTGTTTAACACTGGGATGACAGGTTACCAAGAAGTACTTACTGATCCATCTTATTACGGTCAAATGGTTACAATGACATATCCGCTTATTGGAAATTACGGCTGTACAATTGATGATTTAGAATCCACGCGCTCACATGTTCGCGGATTGATTGTACGAGAGTACGAACCTGTGCCGAGTCACTTTAAAAGTGAAAGTAGTATCCATGATTTCTTGGTACGGGAAGGTGTCGTTGCTATTGCAGGGATTGATACGCGTCAATTAACACGTATTTTGCGCGTTCATGGGACGATGCGAGGCGTCATCACAAGTCTTGATACACCACTTGAAGAATTAAAAAGAAAGCTTCTTGACTATACGTTACCTACAGATCAGATTGCTCATGTGACGACGAAGGCTGCCTATCGACTTCCTGGTGAAGGGCTACGTGTGGTGTTATTAGACTTTGGTGTGAAAATGGGTGTTTTACGATCATTGCGAGCCCGTGGGTGTGATGTAGTGGTCATGCCAGCTTATAGCACGGCACAAGAGATTATGGCGTGGGGACCGCGAGGTGTCATGATGTCAAATGGACCCGGCGATCCAGCAGACTTACCGGAAATTGTGGATACACTACGTGAATTGATTGGCCGCGTTCCGATATTTGGAATTTGTATGGGCCATCAGTTGTTATGTCTGGCACGCGGGGCGCAAACAGAAAAATTGCGGTTTGGTCATCGCGGTGTCAACCATCCAGTGAAAGATTTGCGAACGGGCCGCGTCTATATGACATCCCAAAATCATGGCTATGTTGTAAAAGAATCGTCACTTCAAGATACTGGTCTTCTGCTCACACATATCAATCAAAATGATGGCACAGTAGAGGGCGTATGGTTAAAACAAGAATCTGCGTTTTCTGTTCAGTATCATCCAGAGGCGCGTCCGGGTCCAGATGATAGTGATGCATTATTTGATGAATTTATTCAGTTGATGGAGCAATTCTCAAGGGGAGGCGTAGCACATGTCTAAACGCAGAGATATCAAGTCAATCCTTGTGATCGGGTCTGGACCTATTGTCATTGGTCAAGCGGCGGAATTTGATTATGCAGGTACACAGGCATGTCACGCTTTACGCGAAGAAGGTATACGAGTCGTATTAGTTAACTCCAATCCAGCCACGATCATGACCGATCCTGAAACGGCTGATCGCGTGTATATTGAACCACTAACGAAAGAATTTTTAGCGCAGATTATACGGCAAGAGCGACCTGATGGAATATTAGCCACACTAGGAGGACAAACTGCGCTAAACTTAGCTGTTGAATTATCGGAAGATGGAGTATTAGAGCGAGAAGGAGTCCAATTGCTTGGCACCTCACTGTCCTCCATTAGAATGGCTGAGGATCGAGAAGAATTTCGCGAGCTCATGAACAGATTAGGTGAGCCTATACCAGAGAGTAAGATTGTAACCTCGCTGCAAGAGGCGGAACTCTTCCTCAAAGAAATTGGACTCCCAGTCATTATTCGACCGGCTTATACGCTAGGTGGTACTGGTGGTGGAATTGCAACCACCAATGAAGAATTTGTAAAAATAGCTGCACTTGGGTTGTCTCTTTCACCGATCGGGCAAGTGCTCATAGAGCAAAGCATTGCTGGATATAAGGAGATCGAGTATGAAGTGATGCGCGATGGCGCAGATAACTGTATCGTCATTTGTAATATGGAGAATTTTGACCCGGTGGGTGTTCATACAGGAGATAGTATTGTCGTGGCACCAAGTCAAACACTCTCTGACCAAGATTACCAAATGCTGCGTTCTGCTAGCTTGCGGATCATCAGAGCACTTGGAATTGAGGGTGGCTGTAATGTGCAGTTGGCATTAGATCCAGTCAGCAAGCAGTATTATGTGATTGAAGTCAATCCGCGCGTAAGTCGTTCGAGTGCACTGGCTTCTAAAGCGACCGGTTATCCGATTGCAAAAGTGGCCGCAAAAGTAGCACTCGGATATACATTAGATGAAATCTTAAATCCCATCACAGGTCAGACGTATGCTTGTTTTGAACCTGCTCTGGATTATGTAGTGACTAAAATTCCGCGCTGGCCATTTGACAAATTTGCAAGTGCGGAGCGCAACCTTGGAACACAAATGAAGGCGACAGGAGAAGTTATGGCGCTAGGGCGGACGATGGAAGAATCATTGATGAAGGCAGTGCGTTCGCTGGAAATAGGGCTCTATTCATTAGAATTACCTGCACTTAAAAACCTATCGGACGAAGAATTGTGGCAACGTGCCATCCATCCTGATGATGAAAGAATATTTATTCTATACGAGCTCTTGAGAAGAAATGTTGGCATTGAACAGTTATACGATGCTACAAAGGTAGATTCGTTTTTTCTTCGCAAACTACAAAATATACTTCGACTCGCCAATGATTTAGAAGCACATGGGCTCACGGATCAGCTTCTATATCTCGCCAAGCGCAGTGGGTTTGTCGATGCGTATATTGCCAAGCTAACAGGGCTTACACTACAAGAAGTAGAGCAACGGCGGCTTTCCAAGCATCTTGTGCCCGTGTACAAAATGGTGGATACATGTGCGGCGGAGTTTGAGGCGCAAACACCGTACTATTACTCCACTTACGAAACAGAAGATGAAGTCGAATCTTCTGATGCAAAAAAAGTAGTTGTACTAGGTTCTGGTCCAATTCGGATAGGGCAGGGAATCGAGTTTGATTACTGTTCTGTTCATGCTTCGCTTGCATTACGCAAAGAGGGCTACGAATCGATCGTTATTAACAATAATCCAGAAACGGTCTCCACAGATTTCAATATGTCTAGCCGCCTATATTTTGAACCATTGTACGTAGAAGATGTAATGAATGTTATCGCACGCGAACGTCCTGAGGGAGTCATCGTGCAGTTTGGCGGTCAAACAGCCATTCATTTGGCAAAACCACTAGCGGACCTTGGAATTAAAATTTTGGGAACGCATGTAGAAGACATCGATCGCGCAGAGAATCGAGAGAAATTTGATGATTTGCTTTCTAAACTAGATATTTTACGGCCGGCAGGCAGGGCTGTAACGAAGCTTTCGCAAGCCATGGATGCTGCAAAGGAGCTCCAATTTCCAGTGCTCGTACGCCCATCGTATGTACTAGGTGGACGCGCAATGCAAATCGTATACACGGATGTTGAGTTATCGCAGTATATGCAAGAAGCTGCGCTTGTTTCACCCGAGCATCCTGTACTTATTGATCGCTATTTACTTGGAGTAGAGGTGGAGGTAGATGCCATCTCAGATGGTGAAACGGTCATTATTCCGGGAGTTATGGAACACATTGAACGCGCTGGAGTCCATTCTGGCGATTCGATTGCAGTCTATCCGGCGCAGTCGCTCACGCATGAGTGGAAAGAAAAGATCATCTCTGATACCGTGCGGATTGCTCGTGAGCTACACGTTGTTGGCTTGCTAAACATTCAGTTTGTCATTCACGATCACAATGTCTATGTATTAGAAGTGAATCCGCGCTCCTCTCGGACGGTGCCATTTCTAAGTAAAGTGACTGGTATTCCAATGGTTGATTTGGCTATGCACGCTGTTCTTGGTCAAAAACTAGCGGATCTTGGTTGGCAGACAGGGCTTGTCCCCGAAAAGCAGCTCATATCTGTTAAGGTTCCTGTGTTCTCCTTTGCAAAACTGCGGGAAGTGGATGTGACACTGGGACCTGAGATGAAGTCAACTGGTGAAGTGATGGGTACCGATGAAACACTAGGAAAAGCTCTTTATAAAGGGATGTTAGCTGCAGGATTTCGCTTCCCTGCACACGGTGCAATTATCGCGACGATCGCTGATAAAGACAAGGAAGAAGCACTCCCGATCTTGCGCGGATTATCTGCACTTGGATTTCACTTATATGCAACAGAGGGCACAGCCAGTTTCCTCATGCGCTATGGTATTGCATCCACGCTTGTCAATAAAATATCGCTTGAAGGGCCGTCACTGCTCGATATGATTCGAAAAGGACAAGCGATGATGGTCATTAACACCCTCACACGCGGTAAGAAGCCTGAGCGCGATGGATTTCGCATTCGACGCGAGGCGGTTGAACATGCGATCCCTTGTCTCACATCACTTGATACGGCAAAAGCGGTGTTTGATGTATTGAGCTCGTTGCATTTTTCTACGCGACCGCTGCAAGCGGTAGAAGAGAGGTAAGGCGAAGGTGTCACTTGTTAAGATCCACTCTCATACCGCCATCGGATCAGAGATTTATGAACTAACGTTTGTTTCGCCTGTCGATTTACAAGCTGTGGGGTGTGAACCCGGACAGTTTTTACACATTCGCGTGACCGATTCATTTGATTTTTTACTGCGGCGTCCGTTGTCTCTGTGTAAAATGGACATTGAACATAATTTGGTAACTGTTGTGTATCAGGTCAAAGGAGCAGGGACCAAACGATTGTCTGAAAAACAAGTAGGTGATGTTCTCGATGTGCTAGGACCGCTTGGTCATGGGTATCCTCTACATGCATTGGATCGGGCGGCACTTTTGATTGGTGGTGGGGTGGGAGTTCCGCCACTTGTTGAATTAGCAAGACAACTGCAAAAAGCAGGAAAAGTCGTTCACACTGTAGTTGGTTTTCAGTCGAATCAACACGCTATACTCATCTCTGAACTAGCGGCATATGGAGCGGTGACAGTTGTAACAAATGATGGCTCTTTGGGTCGTAAAGGACTAGTAACCGATGAATTGACAAATGATTTTTGTTCTTCTTATGATCGTTACTATGCGTGTGGTCCCACACCTATGCTGCAAGCTGTACAACAGATACTTGAAAAACACAAGCTACCTGGTTATCTCTCGCTTGAAGAGCGTATGGGATGTGGAATCGGTATCTGTGTAGGTTGCGTGCACAAGGTTTCCCGAGATGGGCAAGAGATGAACGTAAAAACTTGCAAAGAAGGACCCGTGTTTGCGGCGCAGGAGGTTTTATTTACATGACAGGACAGGAAAATACAGCGAATAGAGAGTTGCCTTATCGCGCGATAAGAAATGTGGATCTTACAGTTCCTTTCTTGGATATGAATTTTAAAAATCCAGTCATGCCAGCATCAGGTTGCTTTTCTTTTGGACGCGAGATGGCAGCGCTGTACGATTTGAATCGACTAGGTGCAATTGTAGTTAAGGCCACAACACTTGATGAGCGACAAGGCAATAAAACTCCACGGCTTGCAGAAACGGCTGCAGGCATGCTAAATTCCATCGGATTACAGAATCCGGGAGTTGAGCGAGTGATGAGTGAGGAACTACCCTATCTCACGCAATTCAATCAATTGCCGGTGATTGTCAATGTGGCTGGAACGGCGATCGAGGATTACGTCATGGTTGTACAGAGACTATCGGACATGGATTCCATTACGGCGATTGAATTGAATATCTCCTGTCCTAATGTGAAGTGTGGGGGCATCCAGTTTGGTACAGATCCAGCTATGGCACAGAGTATGATTCGCGCGATTAAAGAAGTCGCGCGCATGCCTGTGATCGTAAAGCTTTCGCCAAATGTTACAGATATTGTACAGATGGCAGTTGCCTGTGAAGAGGCTGGTGCCGATGCGTTATCGCTGATTAATACACTGATTGGCATGCAAATTGATGTCGAGCATAAGCGACCACTGCTAGCCAATGGTGTAGGTGGATTGTCGGGCCCAGCAGTAAAACCTGTGGCAGTACGCATGGTGTATGAAGTCACTTCTGCTGTTAGCATACCTGTTATAGGCATGGGTGGCATCATGACAGGTGTTGATGCGATAGAATTTTTGATGGCTGGTGCAAGCGCAGTACAAGTGGGGACGGCAAACTTTGTGGATCCATATGCGTGTATTCGAATTATCGATGAGCTTGGTGCATGGTGTGATGCGCACGGTGTACGGGCTGTCACTGAGCTTATAGGTGCGGCTAAAGCTTGAGAGGGGCTGTCATGTGATCAATGAGAAGCAACAACAAGTAGAGGTACCTGTATTTGTAGCATTAGATTTTGCTCACGCGCACGAAGCGCGCGAACTTGTTCAAAAGTTAGGCGAACATCATTCGCACTATAAAATTGGATTGCAGCTATATCTAGCAGCAGGGCGGGCATTTGTTTCGGAACTAGAATCAGAAGGAAAATCTATTTTTCTTGATTTAAAGTTTCACGACATTCCAAACACGGTACATTTTGCAGTAGCAGAAGCTGCTAAGCTTGGCGTGGACTTTGTGACTATCCATGCAGGAGGGGGTAAAGAAATGATGAAATCTGCGGTTGAAGCAGCTCATCATCATTCTTTGCCGCAGCATCAAACAAAAGTACTTGCTGTAACGTTACTTACAAGCTTGCATGTTAACGATCTCGTGCAACTTGGATATATGACTACTGATCTAGTTAAACAAGTGCAACGACTGACTTATCTTGCGCAGGATTGTAATGTGCATGGTGTAGTGTGTAGTGCACATGAAGTAGCTGCGGTAAAAGCAAGCACTGGATTAAAGACTATGGTCCCAGGTATTCGCACAAGTGGCGATGCTAAAGGTGATCAGGCTCGTGTTGCCACACCTGAGTATGCTGTGCAGTGTGGAGCAGATTATCTGGTGGTTGGACGCCCTATAACACAGGCGGCAAATCCTGTGCAAGCGTTGCAAGAACTCAAGGCGTTGATCAGTGGTAGCCAGCATGAAACAGGGGAGATGAATGTATGATTGATCAACGTGCTATTGCTGATTTGTTATTGCGTATCGGAGCTGTCAGTTTACGTCCACAAGAACCATATACATGGACATCAGGTATACAATCGCCCATTTATTGTGACAATCGCTTAACCCTTTCTAGTGTCGTTGCACGCAAACTACTCATCGATCAATTGATAGAAATGATCGCACGAGATTTTCCGCACGTAGAGTGTGTAGCTGGAACCGCAACTGCAGGTATTCCGCATGCAGCATGGATCGCTGATCGTTTGGGATTACCTATGGTGTATGTGCGAGGTTCGGCTAAGGGACATGGCAAACAAAATCAAGTGGAAGGACGTATTATTGAAGGCCAAAGAGTATTGGTGGTCGAAGATACCATTTCTACTGGGCAAAGTGCTTTAGGTGCAGTAGACGCTTTGGGCCATCTAGGTGCACAAGTCATTGGAGTTGTGGCTATTTTTAATTATGGATTTTCTGCCTCAGCACAGGCTTTCGCTGATAAAAATTTGCCATTGTCGACGCTCACTGACTTTGCTACACTCATACATAGTGCAGTGCAGCAACAGCTTGTGGGATTGAAGGATGTGGAAATTCTCGAGCAGTTTGCACAAAATCCATACGGGAGATAAGTGATGCTCGAATTAGAGTCTGATGACGCACGGTATAATGAACGCGTCAGCATTTTGAATGGTAGCTTTGCCAATATAGGAATTAGTATTGTGAGTAACTTCGCACCTCTGTTTATCATTGAGGCACTTCATGCCAATAGCCAAGAAGTAGCTTTGTTAAATGCTCTTCCTTCTCTTTTTACCATCATGGCCACGTGGCTTGGGGCTTTATGGTTGTCCCGTACGGTGAGTAAAAAGTGGTTTTGCATTCGCGCTACAAGTGTGGCGCGAATGTTTTATGGGCTCATTGCAGTGGCGCCTTTCTTTATACATGGTCCGTTATTGCCTCTTGTGATTGTCATTTTAATAGCTATAATGAATATTCCTCAGTCATTTAGCGGACTTTCATGGACGTCATTGATTGGCGATCTCATTCCAGATCGACGACGAGCTGTTTTTTTTGGTTTGCGCAATCAAGTGCTAACAGTGATTGGCATGGTTGCAACGATCGTTCCAGGATTGATCTTACAACACTTTTCACCTACCTATCTTCCACCGTATCAGTGGTTTTTTATGCTTTCTTTTTTATTTTCTGGACTGGAAATTTATTATCTGGTGTTGCATCGAGAACATCCAGCTACGCATGCGGATCAAGCGAGTGTGCTTGTAGTACGCCCCAAACGTCGCATCGCTTATTTGCGACATCAACCCTATCGACAATTTCTAATTGGGTCAATTATTTTTAATTTGGGTTGGCAGATGGCGTGGCCACTCTTTAATATTTATCAAATTCAGATGGCTGATGCGACTGCAGTGTGGATTAGCGCCTTTACTGTTGCTGCACAGCTAACGCAAATTGCTACTTTTCATTTATGGGGAAAATGGTCGGAGAAAAGAGGCAATACGTTCACATTAGCTATCGCTAGTTTAGGAATGGCCATTACGCCAATCGTGACAATTTTAAGTAAAAACCTCGTGTATTTAACAGGAGTCAACTTATTTTCAGGAATATTTGTTGCCGGGGTACAATTATTATTATTTAATCATTTATTAGAAGTTGCACCTAAAGCAGAACGCACATCCTATATCGCTCATTACAATATGACGATTGCTTTTGTGGGGTTTATTGCTCCAGAGATCGGTGTATGGCTGTTGCACTTGCTACACATGGATCAGACGATGGTGATCTCGACTGTGGTGCGGCTAGTGAGTGTTGTGCTATTTCTTATTGTAGCAAAGCAAGTAGTCAAGCGACAAAATAGGATCCGTGTATAACAGTGAAGTTATGAATGTTACACGTATGATAGGACCGATAAATTGCGACATTTGGGGCATTCTTTAGGATATAGCCCTAAATGGAGATGAATGCACTGCTAAAAAAGATGATCTTACATGCTGTGGTGTCGGGTACTGTCATTATTCTTATCTTTACCTTATCACCTAAAGGGTTTGCAGGAGATACGGATACGGCTCGAAACTATTTAAGTACGATTGTTTCAAGTTTGTCCACCATTTTAGCGTTATGTATATCGATCACATTGGTTGCTATTCAATTGACAGCAAGTCGATATACGCATCGCGTGTTGGATTTATTTCTAAAGATGCCATTTAATGTTTCTCTAATCTTGTTTTACTTTGTCACGATTATTCAAAGTTTGTATTTACTTTCGCGAATTTCTGAACCCATTCGAGAGACACTCCCGTCCTATTTGCAGCCGCAAATGACGGCAGACATGGTTCTTGTCGTCTTTTGCTTCGCTATTCTTATCGCGTATCTATATGCAGTTATGCGACTATTAAAGCCAGAGCACATTGTTGCTGAGATTGAACGTGAGTGCCTCTATGCCATTATGCGCAAACGCAAACATGAGGCGTTAGATAAGGTAGAACAAATTTGTGATATTGCAAAGCGCGCTGCAGGTGATATGGATTCAACTACAGGTCTTATTGCAATTGAATCACTTGGGAAAATCGCTATCCATGGATCGCGTGCAACACGGTCTAGTGTGACAAAACAGTTTGTAGAGATTGCAGCAATAGCCGCCAAAGAACGTGAAGGTGGCATGCTTGGTTTTGTGTTATCCGGGCTCTATGCCATTGGTGCAGAGGCATTGCAAACGGATCGCATGCAAGATGCACGTGATGTTGTACATGCATTTGAACGCATTGCGCGGACTGCGTTAGTTGGTCAACAACTGGTTCCTTTTGTAGAAGAAGCGATCGCGGCCATGTATCGCTTGACGAGTGTGGTTATTCAAAAAGAAACGAAAATAATGACGAGAGAACATGTGGAATTTGCAGAAAAAACATTTCGCTCGATTTGTCAAATAGGCGAAGAAGTCCTGCTTAGTGAAGGTGATGGCGGTGCCTATGTGGCGAGAGTGATACTCGCTCATCCATTTGGTCGACTACTCCACCACCTTGAACATTTGCCGGAATTAATCACAGATGATGGGTGGCCGTTGTTAATTGACTATGCAAGGCTAGCTAAACGTCTAATTCATTTGGTGCAATTAAGTGATCTGACACATATTACATCTTGGGTACGGGATGACTTGACGCATGCAGTAGATCATGAAGCGTTGATTCGGCATGAACTTATACTGATGATCTTGCTTGCCGCACTCAGCCATTACGAGGAACAAAAGGCACATGTACGCTTGTTTGTTCATGCCATTGCGAGTAAGGTAGCCTTGCCATTGCCTATCTTCAACGAGATGATAGGCAATTATCGCTTGCTACGCGCTTTGTTTGACTATCGCGATGCAAGGCCGCATGTACTCGCTATACAAACAGTTTGGGAAGAGTATACAGAAAGTCGGTCAGTGGAAGTCAATGCCTCTTTGAGCTTTCTAACAGTGTAGCGATAGCATGTGGCTCAAGCCTTGCAACGATAGTCCGCTGTCCTTCGAAAAGTACAAAACCTGGTCGTGCTTGATTGGGCTGCCAGATGTTTTTGACTAAGACGACATCTACGTCCACTTTTCCTGCGTCGCGATGTTTGCTAAAGTATCCAGCTAACATCGCCCCTTCATAAATAGTTTCTTCTGTAGGGGAGGGTGAACGAATGATAACATGTGAACCAGGAATATCTTTTGCATGTAACCAGGTATCTGTCTTTTTTGCTATTTTTAAAGTGAGCTGATCATTTTCTCGGTTATTGCGACCTACAAAAATTGGAGTTCCATCCGTTGCGTAGAATGTGGCATGTTTGATACTTGGCATCTTGCTCGATGGTTGCTTCTGCTGTTTTGCACTTCTCTTTAAGAGTCCGACTTCCTGCAATTCAAGTTCTATGTTTTTTACGTCTTCAATTTGACAAGATTCTAATTCGTGTAAAACACTTTCTAAATAGGTGGCTTCCGTTCTTGCTAGATCGAGCTGTGTTTTTGTGATGTCGCGCCCTTTTTTATACTTGCTATAGCGTTTGTAATAGGCATTTGCATTTTCTAGTGGCGTTTTAGCAGGGTCTAATTCGATCGCTAAGAGGCGTTCGTCATCATAAAAGTTGGGCAAAGAAATGGTTCGATCTCCTTTTTTGAGTTGGTGGATGTAAGCTGTCAGCAGTTCCCCCGTGACGCGCCACATCTCAGCGTCTTCTTGGGATGCAAGAAGAGTTTCGAACTTCTCGATTTTTTGTAGGACACGCATCCATTCCGTGCGTACGAGTCGAATATATGCGCCTGTTTTTGATCGTGCGATATCGGCGAGAGCCCGCTCTTGATAGAAATCTTCCACACACTGATTGACACTCTCATACGATTGCTGCGTTCCTACCACATGTGTTGGTGGGAAAATATAAAAATCACTAGCAGTGCCCCACTCATCTCGTAAGATGGTTGGGTCTTTTGCCGCCTGTGCTTTTGCAATCAAAGTCGCGAAGACTTCCCATTCAGCATTTGCCGTTATTTCATGTGTCTGTTCACTGTCTGTATGTTCTACACGACTAACGAATTCGTCTGCAAAAAACGGCCCCACTCCAAAGTAGTGAGCGATCAGATAGCGCTTTAGTGGGACAAGAGGAGACTGTAGTCGAGCAGAGACAAAATTATCTTTTGATTCCTGAAATGGATCGACTTTATCTTGAACTGGTGGATACACATACGCCCTACCAGGAAGTACTTCTCGATGACGATTGACTGCGTGTGATGTATGTGTTGTAGCTTCTAGAATGATGCCATCTGGTTGATCAAGTAACAAGATATTGCTATGTCGCCCCATAAGTTCAACGACGATGCGCCTGACGACCTTGTCCCCTAATTCATTGTACGCATCCACATCGATAAAGAGAATGCGCTCACGTCCAAACTGGGTAATCGAGCGAATTCGTCCCCCCTCTAGATGTTTACGCATCAGCATACATAGCATCGGTGCTTGCGCCGGGTTTGGCAATTGTAATGATGAAACGATATGTACGCGTGGATAGGATTTATTTGCGCACAGCAATAAGCGATAATTTGTGCGCTCCGAGCGAATCGTCAAGATAAGATCCTGTTCTGTTGGTTGTTGAATTTTATCGATGCGACCGGCCGTGAGTACATCTTGTAGTTCTTTTGTAATGGCTGATAATACAAGTCCATCTAAGGACATCTCATGTCAACTCCTCAAGCTGATCCACCGTAAATTGAGCTTCTTGATCAGCCGTTTGCACCGTATAGAGGCTGCGGCGGTTGACGCGATCAAGTCGATCTGTCACAGTTGCAACTTTATTCCATGGCAACACATAGACCATAGTTCCAATCTCAAATGCAATTGGATCGAAGACCTCTTTTTTCCCACTGTCGTAGTGTCCAAGTACGTCTTCCCCATTTGTTAACGATAAGATATTGCCTGTGACAAAGCGCGCTTCAGGTTTCACAAGAAAAGAGATCATGGCAGCCAGATCTCCTCCTACAGGAGTGCGATAACCTTCCATTTGCAAAAGTGGCATCGGAGCTTCTTTTTTTGCACCGCGAATATCTCCTGGACAGATCATGTTGGCAGTAATGCCATTTTCTCGTTCTTCAATGGCAACGGTTTTTGTTAGTGATGCTAGGCCAACTTTAGCGGCTGCGTATGCGGATCGATACCCCCATCCAGGGGCTTGTTCGATGCGATCAAAACCAATGGTAACAATACGGCCAAAACCGTGTGGTCGCATGAGTGGGATGATTTTACGAAAAAGATAGAATGCAGATGTTAAGTTTCCATCGATCATTTCGCCCCATTCATGATCAGCATACTCGGTCAATCGTTTACGTTGAAAAATAAACGGACCCGCGCTATGAATTAAAATATCGATGCGACCAAAATGTTCTTTGGTTGCATCAACCAGTTGTTCAATATCCTGTTTCTGTGTCATATCTGCCTGGTGGACGAGCGTATCTATGGCGTAGTGGTGTTCTAGAGTCTGCGCGAGTTGCTCACAGCCAGATTTGTTTTTTCTGTAGTTTAAAACAAGATTAAAACCATCTTGTGCCAGCTGACGGGAAAATGCTACGGCTAAACCGCTCGCGCTAGCAGTGATAAGTGCGACTTTTCGCACGCAACTTCACCCCTGATTGATTGCACTTTCTTTAGTATAACACAGGCATAACAAGTGCCCGTATTAGCAGTTCACAATGTGTACAATCGGTACTGTTTGTCCATTAAGACGCATAGGAAGTAGTAATAGCGCAAACTGTGTAAGGACGGTGTATTCTCTTGAAACATGGGCAACTGTGGCATACCCAATCATGGGAAGAAGTATTGACGACTTTGGAAGCTTCAAATGATGGATTAGTGGATGCAACTGTTGAACAAAGGCGGCTTGTGTATGGGGACAATCAGTTGCAAGAGCGTACACGCGTGTCTCTTGTGAGTACTTTTTTTGATCAATTTCGCGATTTTATGGTGATCGTGCTTTTAATTGCGACACTTATTTCTGGACTGCTAGGAGAATTTACGGATGCCATCACGATTATCGTGATTATTGTCGCAAATGCGGTTCTAGGATTCATCCAGCAGGTGCGCGCAGAGCGCTCGCTCGCATCGCTAAAAGAATTGACGGCACCGACTGCAAGAGTGCTGCGCTCTGGAGAGTGGCGAGAAATTCTTGCGCGCGAATTGGTTCCGGGTGATGTTATCGGTATTGAAGCGGGTGATCGCATTCCAGCGGATGCGCGCATTTTGCACTCGGAAGAGTTAGAAACTGTGGAATCCTCATTGACAGGTGAGTCACTACCTGTGAGTAAGCACGTGGCACTCGTTCATGATCCAGACGCTCCACTTGGCGACCGTACAAACATGCTTTATATGGGTACCGTGGCTACACGCGGTGTCGCACAGGCGGTGATCGTGGCCACTGGTATGGCCACTGAAATGGGTAAAATTGCAGATCTGATACAATCCAGCGAAGATGCGATGACACCACTTGAGAATCGTTTAAATCAGCTTGGTCACGTTCTTGTGTATGTTTCTGTGGTGATAACGATCATTGTAGTGATTGCAGGCCTCTTTCACGGGCATGAAATGTACGAGATGTTTTTGGCGGGAGTTAGCCTTGCCGTGGCGGCGATCCCGGAAGGACTGCCGGCTATTGTGACGATTGCTTTAGCACTTGGCGTACAACGTATGATTAAACGCAATGCGATTGTCCGCAAACTTCCAGCTGTTGAAACGCTTGGCTGTGCCACAGTCATTTGTTCTGACAAAACAGGTACGTTAACGCAAAATCAGATGACAGTAAAAGAAGTTTTTATTGAGGGTCGCGCTATTTTAGTAGAAGGGGATGGTTATGATCCAATCGGTCAATTGGTGGATCGAGGGAAACCATTGCAGTCTTTCCCGCCAAGCTTGCAACGTTTAATCGACATTGGGATTACATGTAATAATGCTCACCTTGTCGTTGAAAATGACAAACAGGTTGCACTTGGTGACCCGACAGAAGCGGCTCTTCTTGTGCTTGCTCAAAAGGTAGGGCGCACTGACGCGTTTGCTAGAGTAAAGGAATTCCCTTTTGATTCGACACGTAAACGGATGACAGTAGTTGTTCGCCACGAGAATGGAATGACTGCATTTGTTAAAGGAGCTCCAGATTTACTGTTAGGTCAATG
This sequence comes from Sulfoacidibacillus ferrooxidans, assembly GCF_022606465.1. NCBI lineage: Bacteria > Bacillati > Bacillota > Bacilli > Caryophanales > Alicyclobacillaceae > Sulfoacidibacillus > Sulfoacidibacillus ferrooxidans. Next base: position 40,112 of record NZ_JALBUF010000009.1, on the reverse strand, counting down.
CGCGTTTGTACAGCTGGGGACTGAAGTTGTGCGTCTGACAGAACAAAAGCGGCAGGAAATTGTGCATGGACTCGCGAATATGGCAGGACGTGCGATGCGAACATTAGGGTTTGCTTATCGGGACGTCAAGACGATGCCCGCATCTGTAGAGGCAGCAGAACGCGATTTAGTTTTTGTTGGTTTTGTTGGCATGATTGATCCACCGCGACAATCTGTACGCGAGTCAATTCAAACCTGTAAGCAAGCAGGGATTCGCACAGTCATGGTCACAGGGGATCATCAACTCACAGCGGAAGCTATCGCGCGCGATCTTGGCATCCTACCGCGACATGGAGTTGTTATGACAGGAGTAGAATTGGACCGCTTAACGGATCGCATGTTAGAAGATCAAGTGGACGATGTGTATGTATTTGCAAGAGTATCTCCATTGCACAAATTGCGGATCGTGAAGGCACTACAAAATAACGGTCATGTCGTGGCGATGACGGGGGATGGAGTCAATGATGCTCCTGCTATTAAAGCGTCAGATATTGGTATCGCGATGGGCAAGTCTGGTACCGATGTAGCTAAAGATGCTTCTGCTCTCATTTTGGCAGATGATCATTTTGCGACTATTGTAGCTGCTATCGAAGAGGGACGCGCTATTTATGATAATATTAGAAAATTTATACGGTATTTGCTCAGTTCCAATGTAGGCGAAATTATTACTATGTTTATTGCCATGATTGCGGGGTTACCGTTGCCTTTGTTGCCCATTCAAATCTTGTGGGTCAATCTTGTCACAGATGGTCTTCCTGCGATTGCGCTTGGTCTTGATGCACCCGAAGAGGGAAGTATGAATCGACCACCGCGTAGTGTACGAGAAGGAATTTTTGCCCGCGGATTAGGCCGTAAAATTATTACTAGGGGTTTTTTAATAGGTATCATGACACTTCTTGTATTCTACGGAGCACTTTCTGTCTATCATACAGGACTGCAGACAGCCCAAACAATGGCTTTTGCTACACTCGTCATTGCGCAACTTATTCATGTTTTTGCTTGTCATAGTGGAGATGACAGTCGCTTTATTCTTCATATGTTTGAAAATTTATGGCTTGTTGGTGCTGTTGCGAGCTCACTTGTCATGCTCTTAATCGTGATTTATATTCCTTCATTACAAGTGATTTTTCATACGTCCAGACTGCCGCTGTTGTCATGGTTAGCTATCGTTTTGGCAGCACTTATTCCAAGTCTTGCACTTTCGCTGCGACGTAGATCGAGGTCCATTCGAACCGTTTCTGTTCGTACAAGATAGTTGCTTCTTTTTCCCGTGCTTGTCATGCAGATCTGCGCTGCGCTACAATATAAGTGCCGGAAACACGGAGGGATTCATCTGATCGTTAGTATGACAGGCTATGGTCGCGCAGAGATGACGCTACCTGAACACAAATTGTTAGTAGAGATGAGGGCTGTAAATCATCGCTTTGCAGAGGTGATCGTTCGTATGCCTCGCGAATGGATGGGAATGGAAGAACGTGTGCGAAAGCTAGTGGGATCGGTTGTTGCACGTGGTCGGGTTGAGGTTTTCATTAGTGTGCCTACCTTATCTCATGTGGACAGCTCTGCAATTGAAGTCGATCGCGAGCTACTTTCTAGGGCTTTAAAGTTGATTCGCGAGGTAAGTGTTGGTAGTGAAGTCGACTTTGAACCGCCAAGTATTGGCGCTTTACTTGCGATTCCAGGGCTTTTTCGCCAAAAGGAGCAAGAGATTGACGCTAGTGCGATTGAAGAAGCTCTATTTGAGACAGTAGGTACTGCTCTTTTGCAATTGCAACATGCGCGAGAAGTAGAAGGAAAGCATGTAACAGAGCATGTATCGACTCGATTACGGGAACTGTTGCGCACGGTGTTACACATGCAAAAGCGAGCGCCAGAGTTGGTTGACGGTCTTCGGGATAAGTTGACATTTCGTCTCCAGCAATTGCTTTTAAGCGACGTGGCTCCTGAACGCATTGCTTTAGAAGTTGCCATCGCAGCTGAAAAGACTTCTGTTGAAGAAGAAACGGAACGATTAAAGAGTCATGTGGAACAATTTTTAAAATTGATGCACAGTGAGGAACGCGCAGTTGGGCGTCGCTTGGATTTCTTATTACAGGAGATGAATCGGGAGGTCAATACCATCGGTTCAAAATGCTCCGATCTTGAGATGACCGATGCGGTGCTGCTGTCTAAACACGGAATTGAGCAGATGCGCGAACAGGTACAAAATATAGAATAGCGTTACGGTTTGAAACCCGGTTAAGGGGGAGAAGCTGTGAGTGTTCGCTTAATCAATATAGGTTTTGGCAGTATCGTTTCAGCTAATCGGATCATCTCAATTGTCGGTCCAGAATCAGCTCCTGTTAAACGTCTCATTCAAGATGCCAAGGATCGCGGTAGATTAATTGACGCCACATTTGGGCGACGTACGCGAGCAGTCATTATTTGTGATAGTGATCACGTTATTTTATGTGCAGTGCAACCGGAGACAGTAGCGAATCGGTTATCAAACCAACCGAAAGATGGACCATCGGATGAAGAAGAAGAGGAGTAGTTGCGACTATGATTTTGTATCCATCTATTGATAAGTTAATTGACCTCGTGGATAGCAAGTACACACTTGTCATCGCATCTTCAAAGCGTGCGCGGATGTTGCAAGAAGGAGCTCGGCCTCATGCAACTGCAAAGTCAGGTAAGTTTGTGAGTGTGGCGTTAAAAGAACTTGAAGATCAATCCATGACGTACGTTCGTACGCGTGAAGGTATTAAATGATAGAGGGAAAGCGCATTATTCTAGGTATTACAGGAGGTATCGCCGCTTACAAAGCGGCGATTTTAGCAAGTGCACTCACAAAGCGAAAAGCAGTGGTTACTGTAGTTATGACGCGTGGGGCAATGCAGTTTATTACGCCCCTTACGCTTCAAAGTCTGACGCGCCAACCAGTCTATGAAGATGTGTTTGATGAGCGCAATCCTGCTCGCATTACTCATATAGAACTAGCAGATGAAGCGGACCTTGTGGTTGTAGCACCTGCAACAGCGGATGCTATAGCTCGTTTCGCACACGGCATTGGTGATGATATGCTGACAACGCTACTATTGGCGACTAGAGCGCCAGTGGTGATTGCACCTGCAATGAACGTTCATATGTACGAAAATGTAATTGTTCAACATAATATGAACAAATTAATAGAAGCTGGATACCATATTGCGGAACCAGGTGTAGGTCCGCTTGCTTGTGGATATACGGGCAAAGGAAGATTGATGGAGCCTGAAGACCTTGTGGAATTTATTGATATGATGTGTACAGATAAGATTCTAGCTGGCGAACACGTGCTTGTAACTGCCGGACCTACTCGTGAACGCATAGATCCTGTTCGCTATATTGCCAATGATTCAACGGGTACCATGGGTTATGCATTAGCTCAGATGGCTTGGCGAATGGGTGCAAAAGTTACTTTGATCTCAGGTCCAGTAGATAAAGAACCATTGATGGGTGTGGAAGTTATTTATGTGACATCTGCTACAGAGATGTACGATGCAGTGATGCATCATGTGCCACAAGCATCGATTGTGTTAAAGGCAGCGGCTGTTGCAGATTATCATCCTACTGAAGCATCAGATAGTAAGCTTAAAAAACAAGGGTCAGATCCACTCACACTGACACTTGTACAGAATAAAGATATTTTAAAAGCGATAAAAGAACAGCGGACTACAACTCAGTTCATTGTGGGATTTGCAGCGGAAACGCATCATGCAGATTATTATGCACGCAAAAAATTGGTTGAAAAAGGCTTGGATTTGCTTGTACTCAATAACGTACTTGAGCCTGGAGCAGGATTTGGAACAACGACTAATCACGTTTCTCTCTACTATCCAAACCAGGTTGTGGAGACTTTACCACTTGCGCCGAAACTAGATGTGGCGCACGATATTTTGCTAGCAGTTGCACGAGAGGTAAAGCGTAAGCGAGAGCTTGCCCATCTAGTTGTAAGTGAAGAGGATGCATGAGTATGATCGCAAAAGTTGCGGTGGACATGCGGGCAAAGCCAGTCGATCGTCTGTATGACTATATCATTCCTGATCACGTATCGGTAGAAGTAGGTAGTTGTGTTGAAATTCCATTTGGTCAGCGCGTTATAACAGGATACGTTCTTGCGCTGATTGACGAGGATGGATCTTCTGGTGATTCTCATCCACTACGGCCTATTGTGCGTGCATTAACTGCGGAAGCTTCATCACTTCATCCGGAAATGATGGGAGTCATGGCATTTTTAAAGGATCGCTATCTTTGCACGTGGGGAGCTGCTTTGCAAACGGTGTTGCCGCCTATGACAAGAGCAAAAGCATCTGCTCGCTATGTTCTTTCTGAACATGCGGATGAAGGGCAGCTTGATGCGGCTCTTTTTTCTTATATCAAACGGTATAAAGGGATTACCAAAAAAACTCTTATAGACAAATTTGGTATAACCAAACGTCAACTCGACATGTGGGTGGCACAAGATGTACTGCAATTAGATATACGCCATACGGCTCGGCTCGGGAAAAAACGTATCAGCAGTCATGAACATGCTGTGACTAGGGAAGAACAACTTGAATCTGCCTTACCTTTATCTATAGCACAAGAAGAAGCGTATCAACAGCTAAGTGTTGCATTGCATGAAGGTAAGATGCGTACGTTTGTATTGCATGGTGTAACTGGCAGCGGTAAAACAGAAGTGTATTTGCAAGCGATAGAGTGTGCTTTACAGGCAGGGCACACAGCACTGATGTTAGTTCCGGAAATCGCGTTGACAGCGCAAATGACGACGCGGTTTCGTCGCCGTTTTGGACAGCGGATAGCTGTGTTACATAGCCGACTCTCTGATCGAGAGCGTTATGAAGAGTGGAACCGCATCGTGCGCAAGGAAGCAGATGTAGTGGTTGGGGCTCGTTCTGCCATCTTTGCTCCATTGTCACATGTGGGGCTCATCATTATTGATGAAGAGCATGAACAAACCTATAAGCAGGAATCTGATCCGCGTTACGTGGTGCGCGAAGTGGCTGAATGGCGAGCAAAGTATCATCGTGCAGTGGTGGTTCTAGGGAGTGCTACCCCATCACTTGAAACCATGTACCGAGTGGAAAGAGAACGCTATACTCTACTTACACTGCCTGATCGCATCGGAGCGCGTCCGTTGGCTGAAGTACAGGTAGTGGATATGCGTGCGGAATTTCGCAAAGGACTTCATTCACTTTTTAGCGAGCCATTAAAGCTTTCATTGGAACAGGTATTAGAGCGAGAAGAACAGGCGATTTTATTTTTGAATCGACGAGGATATACGACTATTTTATTATGCCGGGATTGTGGGGCTGCAGCGACATGCCCTGATTGTGATCTTTCTTTAACTTTGCACAAGGTACAGGGAGCTTCTGTTTTACGATGTCACTTTTGTGGACACATGGAGCCATTGCCAACGCACTGTGTGAATTGTGGGAGCACGCGAATACGCCAATTTGGTGCAGGAACGCAAAAAGTAGAGCAAGCCTTAGTAGAACAATTTAGTGGTGTTCGCGTGATTCGTATGGACGTTGATACCACAGGGACTAAGGGTGCTCATGAGCGTATGCTCGGTGAATTTGAGCGCGGTGAAGCAGATGTGTTATTAGGCACACAGATGATTGCCAAAGGATTAGATTTTGGTCGCGTGACTCTTGTTGGTGTGGTGGCTGCAGATACATCCTTGCATATACCGGATTTTCGTGCTGCAGAGCGCACATTTCAATTATTAGTGCAAGTAGCAGGACGAGCGGGGCGGCATGATTTACCAGGGAAAGTGGTGATTCAAACATTTTCTCCTGATCATTATGCGATCATGGCTGCACAAAAACATGATTACGCACAGTTTTTTGTTACAGAAATGGCAGCTCGCAAAGCGATGCAATATCCTCCTTATACGGAGATTACTCAGTTTTTAATTGCCCACGACACAGAACAAGTTGCTTTGCAAACAGCGCAGACGCTTCATGAGGCATTGCTAAGTGAACTATCATTGCAAAAAGATGTACGTATATTTGCAGCTGTACCGGCATCGGTTCCGCGTCTGCGGGGAGTGTATCGCTATCAAATTACCGTCTTATATCCCTCTTTTATGCGCGTAAAAGAGGGACTTAGTCGGGCCTATCAAACAGTACTTGGGTCAGCAACATTTCATGCGACCATTGTAGTTGATGTCAATGCACAAATGCTTTTTTAAGTTGAGTGGTGGATATTCTCTTGTGAAACGAAGGGGGTTTTTGCGTGCAAAATGAAAAGCCAAGAATTCTTTTTATGGGAACTCCGCAATTTGCTGTGTCCGCATTAGAGTTGTTAATTGAACATCACTATCCAGTGGTTTGTGTGGTTACGCAACCAGATCGGGCGGTTGGCAGGAAACGTATTTTAACACCTCCACCTGTGAAAGAGGTCGCTTTGCGTCACGGGTTAGAAGTATTTCAACCTGAACGTATTAGGCGCACTGAGGCGCTTGAAAAGATCGCACAATATCACCCGGATTTGATTGTGACGGCCGCCTATGGTCAAATCCTTCCTGTTCAGTTATTAGCGTTAGCACCTGTTGGGGCACTGAATGTACATGCCTCTCTATTACCGAAATATCGCGGGGCGGCTCCTATTCAGTGGGCGATTATGCGCGGCGAAAAGCAAACGGGTGTGACAATTATGACGATGGTAAAGGAACTGGACGCAGGTCCTATATGGGATTCCGTTTCAGTCGATATCGGTGCGGACACAACGTATGGTGAATTGCAAGATATGCTTGCACAAGAAGGTGCTAAATTGCTCATTGAGGTATTGCCTAAGATTGTGCGCAAAGATTTGCAAGCAAAGGAACAAAATGCACAAGAAGCCACTTTTGCACCACCAATCAAAAGAGTAGACGAGCAACTGGATTTCACACAGTTATCTCAGCAGGTATATAATCACGTGCGGGCATTATCACCGGTTCCTGGGGCGTATACACACTTAGGGGATCAATTATGTAAAGTGTGGTCTGCTAAGCCTCTACACGATTGGCATGGTGTTGCAGAACCTGGCATGATCGTCGAGTTGTCAAAGGAAGGTCCTGTGATTGCCTGTGGACGTGGTGCCATCATCGCAACAAAAGTTCAATTAGAAGGAAAAAAAATACAGTCAGGTGATGAATTTGTGCGAGGGCTGCATCATGTGGACGATTTGCGGTGTACCAAACAATGAAGACGAAGGTTTCTGCGGCGCGCTTGATGGCGTATGATGTATTATGGGCAGTAATCAAACATAAGGCGTATGCGCATGTCGCTTTACATGAGGTATTGGAACAGTATCGTCCAAGACCAGAAGATGCTGCGCTTGCGAGTGAGATTGTTCACGGAGTATTGACATGGGAGCGTTTGCTGGATCATTACATTAGTGAGCACAGTAGCGTACCTCATCAATCGCTTGATATGAAAGTACTTGTAATTTTGCGTATGAGTTTGTATCAGTTGCGGTTTTTTTCGCGCGTTCCATCGTACGCTATTGTATCGGATGCAGTTGAACTTACAAAAGATGTCGCAGTTCGGGCGCAGGGATTTGTTAATGGAGTGTTGCGCGCAGCCACACGATCAACAAACTGGGTCATGCCACTGACAAAGGATGAGTGTCCTTTATGTGATAAAGGACAGTGGGGATTGCGTTTATCTTTTCCACAATGGATGGTAGATCAGTTGATCGATCACTTTGGTGAACAGGAAGCTTGCCAACTCATGTGTGCTTTGAATGAAAAGGTGCCACGGACTGTGCGAGTGAATTCTGCACACTATACGCGTGAAGAGGTACTTAGCGCCTTAGAACAAGAGGATGTTCGTGCAGAACCATCACCTATCTCACCTTATGGAATAAGGTTGCCTGCAAAAGTGAGTCCTATAGCAAAACTCGCTTATCGAAATGGCATGTATTCTCTACAAGGGGAAAGCTCCATGTTAGTTGCACCGCTCTTTGGAGATCTCACAGGTAAACGCGTTCTCGATGCTTGTGCAGCTCCAGGTGGTAAAGCCTTGCATATGGCGGAACTCGCCAAGGATCAAGCGATGATTGTGGCAGTAGATGTACATGAGCATCGCGCAAAAATGATAGATCAACAGGCAAAAAGGTTGGACTTGTCATCTGTGCAAACGATCACTCAAGATGCGCGTTCAATTGAAGGGCAATTTGACGCTGTTTTACTCGATGCACCCTGCTCTGGGTTAGGTACCATTGCTCGAAAACCAGATATTAAATGGCGAGTAACGTCACAAGATATCGATAATTTGACTAAAATACAAGCTGAACTCTTGGATGCAATGTCATTGCGGGTGCAAACAGATGGTTTATTGATATATACTACATGTACATTGTCAGCATGCGAAAATGAATGGCAAATTCGTCATTTTCTTTCGCGCCACCGCGAGTTTGAGCTTGAAGAATTGAATCTGCCCCTGGAACTAAGAGCTAATGATCAAGTAAATAACAATGATCGTAGCTTGGAGCCAGGCATGGCTTATATCTTCCCGCAACAGGTAGGCTCTGACGGATTCTTCTTTGCAAAATTACGACGGAAACATGTTGAGATCAACGAATGAAAAAGTAGGATATTCGGTATTGGAGGAGGGGTGAATTTGACAGTATCCTTATATGGTATGACATTTGCTGAGTTGGAAAGTTGGTTAGTGGATCAAGGTGAACCCAAGTATCGTGCAGCACAAATTTATAAATGGCTGTATCAAAAAAGAGTAACAAGTGTAGAACAGATGACTGATCTGTCGAAGAGTCTGCGTGAACGTTTAAAAAATCAGACACAACTCATGACACTAAAAGAGATTACACGCCAAGTGGCTAAAGATGGAACGGTTAAATTTTTATTTGCTTTAGCTGATGGATCGACGATTGAGACTGTGATCATGCGCCATGATTATGGAAACAGCGTGTGTGTGTCGACACAGGTCGGATGTAAAATGGGTTGCAAATTTTGCGCATCGACATTAGGTGGATTGATTCGCCATTTAGATGCAAGTGAAATTGTTGAGCAACTCGTTATTTGTCAACGCCTTTTAGATGATTCTGCACAGCGCGTATCGAGTGTAGTACTGATGGGGTCGGGTGAGCCATTAGACAATTATGATGCATCACTCAAATTTGTGGATATTATTACGGAACCGGAAGGCTTGCGGATCGGGCAACGCCATGTCACAGTCTCTACTGTGGGGCTGGTACCGGCTATCTATCGCTTAGCAGATGAGATGCGTGGAATTACACTTGCCGTATCACTTCATGCAGGGGATGACGAAACGCGTAGTAAAATGATGCCTGTCAATAAAGCGTATGACATCGATGCACTTCTCACGGCGTGCTCGTACTATTATGAAAAAACAGGGCGCAGATTAACCTTCGAATACGCTTTGATTCGTGATCACAACGATCACTTGGGGGATGCGCGAAAATTAGCGAAACTACTTCAAGTGTTGCCTTGCCATGTCAATTTGATTCCCGTCAATTATGTGCCTGAACGAAACTTAACGAGAACATCCAAAAATCAAATTCAGGCATTTGTTCAAGAATTGCAGCATTTAGGCATTAACGCAACGGTTCGACGAGAAATGGGTAGCGATATCGCAGCTGCATGTGGTCAGTTGCGCGCTGAGCATTCTTCGCAAAGCGTTTAGGGAGTGAGGGGCATGCAATGTGCGGCTGTGTCCCATGTGGGACTCGTGCGTAAAGTCAATCAGGATGGTTATTTAGTTCGTGAAGAACCAGGTAAAGAATATCTTGTTTGTGTAGCTGATGGTATGGGCGGCCATGTAGCAGGTGAGGTTGCGAGTGCGATGGCTTTACAAACGATTGAACAAGAAGTGCAAAATAAAACAGAGATCGATCCGCTCAATCGTTTAGTGGGAGCTGTTTTAAGTGCCAATAAACAAGTTTATGAGCAGTCCACGCATACTGAGATTTATGCGGGGATGGGTACGACCATTGTTGCGGCATTGCTCCAAAAAGATGTGCTTTGGATTGCACACGTGGGTGATAGTAGGGCTTATATGGTAAGAAAGAATCAGGAGTTTGCACTACTTACAGAAGACCACTCACTTGTCAATGAACTTTTGCGGCGTGGACAGATTAAACCAGAAGAAGCGATACGCCATCCGCAGCGCCATATGTTGACACGCGCGCTTGGTACATTACCAGATGTTGTGGTTGAGTCAAGAGAAATCGCTTGGCAAGAAGGTGATATTCTTGTTATTTGCTCAGATGGTCTAACGACACATGTTTCTGATGAACGAATGCAGACCATTCTTTCAGGGTCGGGAGAATTACAGAGTAAAGTGGATCAGTTAATTAAAGAGGCGTTGGATCAAGGTGGACATGACAATGTGACTGTGGTTGCCGTACAAAATGATGGGCGTCTGGAACAGGAGGTTGACGAATGACTGAACGCACTCTAGGCGGTCGCTATCAAATATTGGAGCGAATTGGCGGGGGCGGGATGGCGATTGTCTACCGTGGCATGGATGTATTGTTGCGGCGCCCAGTAGCCATAAAGACATTGCGCTCAGAATATGCACTAGATATGGATTTCGTTCGCCGTTTTAAACGGGAGGCACAGGCTGCAGCAAGCTTATCGCACCCAAGCGTCGTCAATATTTACGATGTTGGGCAGGATGAGGAAATTCACTATATTGTGATGGAATATGTAGATGGCAAAACGCTAAAGCAAGTGATCGAGGAACGTGCGCCATTACCAGTAGATGAGGCAGTAGAAATCGCGCGCCAAATCTGTGAAGCGCTTGCACATGCACATGAACATCATATTATTCATAGAGACGTGAAACCGCATAATATTTTAATTAGCAAAGCAGGGCGTGTGAAGGTTACTGATTTTGGCATTGCCCGTGCGATGTCTACCAATACGATTACACATAATAGTTCGACTGTCCTGGGTTCTGTTCATTATTTTTCACCTGAACAGGCGCGCGGTGCACTTGCCGATGCTAAATCAGATGTATACTCTCTAGGTATAGTACTATATGAGATGTTGACAGGGAAACTACCGTTCTCGGGTGAAACACCAATTAGTGTAGCCTTAAAACACTTACAGGAATCATTTATTGAACCACGGATATTGGCTCCGCGCATCCCTCAGAGTGTTGAAAATATTGTTTTGCGCGCTCTTATGAAAGATCCGCGTGAACGGTATCAGTCAGTTCGGGCTATGGCTGACGATTTAGAGAGAGCCTTATTGTTACCAGATGTACCGAAATTCATATCTACTGCACAAAGCTTTGATGATAGTCCATCTATACAAATTCCTATTATTGCAAGCGATGCATTTGTTCCTCATAACACCTCAGACGAAGCTGTAGAACAATTGGAAGAACCACCGCGGTCTCTTAAACGCAAGATCTTGACGACGCTTGCGTGGATTTTTGGATTTGGGGCACTCGTTGTTCTTGCGGCTGTTGCAGCCATTTATATTGTAGTCACTTATTTGCGCGTACCGACAGTACAAATGCCAAATGTTGTAGGTATGCCCTATATGCAAGCTCGGTCAGAACTTATTACTCATGGTTTTGATGCAGGGAAAATTCATGAGGTTCTCGATTCGAAGTCGACTTCAAAAGTGGCACAAGGGGATGTGGAGTCGCAAAGCCCTGCAACTGGGATGGTGCAAGCGACGCAAGATATTACGTTAACCGTAAAATCTGGTTCTGCACAGATGACGATGCCACCTTTAGTCGGGTATTCTGAGAGTGAAGCGGAACAGCGTTTGAATGATATGGGCGTACCGAGTGGCAATATCTCTATCCAGTCGGTTCCAAGCTCAAGTGTCCCATCTAATCAAGTTATTTCTACTACACCTGCATCCGGTGCAAGTATAGCAACTAATAGCTCACAGCAGATTACGCTTGTCGTTAGTTCGGGTACACAATCAGCAGCAGTGCCAAATGTCCAAGGACAATCGGTAAGCAATGCTTCATCTATGCTAAAGTCAGACGGATTTGCTGTTGGTCAAGTAACCAACACGCCTTCTTCAACAGTTCCCTCAGGTCAGGTCATTAGCCAATCACCGCTACCTGGACAGCAAGCCGTGGCAGGATCTGCCGTAAACTTAACGGTAAGTAGTGGGGAGCCAGCAGGTTCAACACTTGTAACAGCTAATGTGAATGTTTCACTACCACCAGGGACTGCTCTTCCGGCGACTGTAAAAATAGTTGTCACAGATGTGCTTGGTACACGCACAGCAGTAGATACATCGCAATCGACTGCACAAGCAAGTTATGCCGTGCAGGTGACAACAACGCCATCTCATCCGGCGCAAATTGATGTGTATGAAAATGGCCAACTGATTGGAAATGATGAGGTCAATGGCAATCAAGTGACAGCAAACGGTGGTGCGGGGCCTGCGCAAAATAACCCTGCGCCACCTAACCCAGGAAAAGGTAAAAATAATTAGCGTGGTGGATGTATACCTTCCTTAGTGCGTGTAGACGTGCCAAGAAAGGTATACATCCGCTTACACACTGGATCTGCTGTATGGGTACTGTCGATAGGGGGGTAAATGTGACTGGACGAATCGTAAAAGCCATTTCGGGATTTTATTATGTGCGCTTAGAGGATGGTCGCGTTCTTCAATGCAAGGCGCGGGGTGTGTTTAAAAAACGCGACATCAATCCATTGGTGGGCGATCTAGTAGACATAGATGCACAGGGGACGCAAGAAGGTACGATTACTGAAGTGCATCCTCGCCATTCAGCACTGGTGCGACCGCCGGTTGCAAATGTAGATCAAGCGCTACTTGTCGTATCGCTTGTCCAACCCCCACTATCGCTGTATCAACTTGATAAAATGCTGGCGATGCTCGCTTTGTCAAATATTGAAGTGGGGATCGGGTTTACCAAGGTCGACCTTCCTTTTGCGCAACAAGTGCTTGATGAAGTAAAGCCTGTTTATACGCAATTGAATTATGAAGTGCTAGAATTAAATGTGCGCAGCGGTGTAGGGTTGCAATCTCTAGAGCGCTTTTTAAAGGGTAAGATCACTGTATTGACAGGACAATCTGGAGTTGGGAAATCCACTATGTTAAAAACATTAGTACCTGAGTCAGGTGCTTTAACAGGTCATGTGGGACATCGTTCCAAACGCGGTCGGCAAACGACGACACACGTCGAATTGTATCCCTATACAGATGGATATGTTGCGGATACACCAGGGTTTTCTCAATATGACTTTGATAAACTTGAGCCTACACACTTAGGGTCGCTATTTAGGGAGATTGCACAATATAGCGCAGATTGTGAGTACCGTGGGTGTCTTCATATCACGGATTCTGGGTGTGCGGTGCTCGCTGCAGTGGAATCTAATCAGATTGTCAAGTCACGCTATCATAGTTATGTGCAACTAGTAAAAGAATTGCAGGAAGCTAAAGCGAGGAGATATTAATGTTTGTACAAGTGGCACCATCTATATTATCTGCTAATTTTGCAGCGCTTGGACGTGCAGTGGAAGAATTGACTACGGCTGGGGCAGATATTATCCACGTAGACGTGATGGATGGGAGATTCGTACCTAATTTAACGATAGGCCCGCCAGTGATAGCTGCTATTCGCGAGCACACAAATCTGCCTCTTGACGTACATTTAATGATAGAAGAACCTTCGCGATACATTTCTGATTATCGCAAGGCAGGTGCAGATATGATCACCGTTCATATGGAAGCGTGTACTCACTTACATAGGACGATTACGATGATTCGCGATTCTGGAGCAGAAGCCGGTGTTGCGCTTAACCCTGCTACTTCTGAAGAAACGCTGAAGTATATTTACGAAGAGATTGACTTAGTATTGGTAATGAGTGTGAATCCTGGCTTTGGTGGTCAAAGTTTTATCTCCTCTAGTGTGCGTAAGGTAGCCAACATTCGCAAATTATTAAATGATTCTGGGTATCGTAGCGTACGCATTGAGGTAGATGGCGGGGTTACTGCATCGAATGCACCCAATCTTGTAACAGCTGGGGCGGGGATTCTTGTTGCGGGTTCATCTATTTTTTCTGCGCCTACATTGAACGAAGGAATTCGAAGTTTAAGGATAAAGTAGGCACATATCTGCAGTAGCATTCATATATTGAAGTGATGGATCTGGACATGAAAACTAGGTTGTGGGTGTTGGTTGCTCGCCTTGTTGATGCGTCTGTTGTGTACGTGATCGTGATCGCAGACAGGATGTAGGAGGGGTGTATGGATGCGGTTTTATACGATTAAATTGCCAAGGTTTCTTGGAGGCATTGTCAAGGCACTGCTCGGGGCGCGAGGGCGCAATTGAATCATTTATCATTTTTCCCACGCTCTTTACGCAAAAAAGCACCCTAAGCGGTGCTTTTTTCGGGCTATACACCTATATCGATGCTAGACCGCACGAGCAACTCTTCCACTCTTTAAGCAACGTGTGCAAACGCGTACGCGCTTGACCGTTCCGTTAACGTTGGCTCTAACAGATTGTAAATTCGGGAGCCAGCGCCGTTTTGTAAGGACGTGGGAGTGACTGACTGCGTTACCCACTTGAGGTCCTTTACCACAGATATCACAACGTTTTGCCATGCTGTGCACCCCCTTTTATAGATATTCAACCTGCACATCATAGCATAAGGAATAATGGGACGCAACCGCCTTTTCTTCCCTGGAGTGGTGTAGTACACTTATAAAAACTCAATGTATTGTGAGGTGGGATTTTATGCCGACAGTGACTGTGAATGAGATGGGTAAAATCGTGATTGCTGATGAAGTGATTGCAACGGCAACAGGAATTGCTGCACTTGATTGCTATGGATTAGCTGACATGGCACCGCGTAAAGTGATGCGGGATAGTCTTTCTGGATTTTTAGGGCGTGAGAATCCGGCACGTGGCGTAGATATTACATCACTTCCCGATCGCTTAGAAGTTGAGTTATCCATTGTAGTGAGTTACGGCACGCGTATCCCAGAAGTCGCAGAAAATCTTCGTGAAAAGATAAGATATACATTGCAAGATACATTTGGAATCCAGGCAGATAAGATTAACATTCACGTTCAGGGTGTAAAAGTGCCAGGAGAACGGTAGGGGGGCACGAACGAGTGCAGCAACAGGGAAGGCTCGATGCGGCAGGGTTTCTTGCTATGTTACAGAGCGGACAGCAGGAATTAGGCAAACATAAAGAAGATGTGAATGCGCTCAATGTTTTTCCGGTACCAGATGGTGACACTGGCACCAATATGTACTTGTCCTATACATCTGGGATTGATCAAGTGCTGAGTTTACCCGAGGGGACAGCACTAGAGCAAGTAGTATCTGCTTTTTCAGCAGGTCTTTTGATGGGGGCACGGGGTAATTCAGGCGTTATTTTATCGCAATTATTTCGCGGCTTCCAGCTCGCCTTTGGGAAAGCTACAGAGGTTGATGCACCATTATTCGCTGCGGCTTTACAAAATGGTGTACGAATCGCCTATAAAGCGGTATCACGTCCAGTAGAGGGAACGATTTTAACAGTTGCTAGGGAGGCTGCGCTTGCAGCTGAAAGTGCTGTGAAAAAACAAGATGTCACGATCGAAGCGGTTATGTTAGCAACGCTTAAGCGAGCAGAGCAGGTATTAGATAAAACACCGGATATGTTGCCTATCTTGCGCCAAGCAGGTGTGGTTGATTCTGGTGGACAAGGGCTTGTGTATATATACCGAGGATTTTTATCTGTACTAAGTGGGTCATTGACGCCACTTGTAGAGCGTTCTTCAAACAAGGATGATACACACAGTACTGCTACATCTACTGCATCCCTTGCATTTGCTTCGTCTGAAGTTCACGGTGAAGGAGAATACGGGTATTGTACTGAGTTTATTATTCGTCTTGATTCAGACAAAATATCTGAGGTTGCTGAACGACAAGTGAGTGATGTCATGGAAACACATGGTGATTCACTATTAGTTGTGCAAGCAGATGATTTGATTAAAGTGCACGTGCATACTCTGCATCCAGGTGCTGCGCTAGAATCTGCGCAACATTTTGGTGCCCTGATACGCATTAAAATAGACAATATGACAGAGCAAAATCAAGCATTAATGGAAAAGCCTAAAGTGGAAACAAAAACCTTAAAAAAGGTTTGTGGTTTAGTTGCAGTTGCAGCTGGAGAAGGTTTTTCGGAGATCTTTCGTGGCCTTTCTACAGATGTAGTGGTACACGGTGGGCAAACGATGAACCCGTCAACTGAAGACCTCTTAGCTGCGGCCAATAACGTCGCTGCGGATTACGTTATCTTGTTGCCTAATAACCGCAATATTATTATGGCGGCGCAACAGGCTGCGGCTGTTAGCAATGGTCGCATTCATGTTGTAGAGACGCATTCCATTGGACAAGGTTTAGCAGCTGCTCTTGTATACCAGGAGAACCATACCGTGTCAGAAAACGAAAAGGCGATGAAAGAGGCTATTTCGCATATTATGTCAGGCTCGATCACAACGGCTGTTCGTGACACTATGGTAGGAGATCATGCTATTGTAGAAGGCGATTACATTGGCATATCCGAAGGTGAAATCACATTTGTACATTCAGTTCGCGCTGATGTTCTGGTATCCATGCTTGAATATTTCTGTGGGCGTAAAGCCGAAATCTGCACCGTATTTTATCAGGAGTCAGGGTTAGTATCAGAAGTAGAAGAGGCTTTTGAGTCACTTTCAAAACGATATCCAGAAGTGGAATTTGAGCTTCAATATGGCGGGCAACCCCTGTATAGTTATCTAATTGCTGCAGAGTGAGATCCCTTGCGACATTTGGGGGAGGGTAGAGTTTTTGGATCTATTTACAGTTGACGTAACGAACATTCCGGGAATTGGGCCAGCACGAGCAAAACGGTTAGCTCGCCTGCAGATCACAAGTGTGGGTGATGTTTTATTTTACTTCCCAGCACGTTATGAACGTGTACATAGGGAGTCTGATCCACTACAAGACGGGGTACAGGCGGTCGTAGAGGCAGTCGTATCTGGAAGTGCTTCTGTGAAACTTCAAGGTAAGCGCTCAACGATGTCTGTTCCCATGAAGATAGGCAATAGTAACGTAAAAGCGCTTTTTTTTAATCAACTATATCTTCGTCACCAGCTTATTGTAGGTAGAAAGCTGCGATTATACGGAAAGTTTCATGAATCTACACAAAGTTTCATGGTCAATCGATACGAAGTGATCAAGCCAGGAAATCGAATTCCAGAGTTTATTCCTATATATAAATTGACAAAGGATCTGACTCATTCGGCTTTTCGTGGGATGATTCAGGATGCGATGAGAGTGTATGCGGATCATGTTGAGGATAGTTTGCCTATGAATATACGAGAGCGGTTTAAACTTCGTTCACTTAGAGAGGCTATGATTTGTGCACATGAACCCAAATCAGAAGAAGATATTCGGCAAGCTCATCGACGGCTAGTGTTCGGTGAATTTTTACATTTTCAGTTGCAGGTGCTCGGTTTTAGACGTATGCGAAGTCAGACACAGCAAGTAACATTGGATGAACAAGATTTGAAAGAAAAAGCCTATTCTTTTATTGAACAGTTGCCTTTTGCCTTAACTAAAGGACAACAACACGCGATTCAAACGATGATCCCTGAGATAGCCAGTTCAAGTCCTATGCATCGCTTACTGCAAGGAGACGTAGGTTCGGGTAAAACTGCTGTTGCCTTTGCCGCAATTGCCGCTGTTGCAGGGCTTGGATGGCAGAGCGCCTACATGGTTCCAACAACGATTCTAGCTATGCAACAATTTGAAGTTGCCACGTCATGGTTAGTGCCACTTGGCTTGCGCGTAGCGTTGCTCATAGGGGGACAAGATGTTTCGCTAAGGCAAAGCATTCTTGCTGATTTAGAAGCGGGAAAACTGGATCTTGTCATTGGCACACACGTATTGGCACAAGAGCAGGTGCATTTTAAAAACCTGAGACTTATCGTTACAGATGAACAACATCGTTTTGGAGTGACTACACGGAAACTACTGCGCGCGCAAGGCATATATCCCGATGTATTGCAGATGACCGCAACACCTATCCCTAGAACACTTGCCCTCACACTATTTGGCGATATTGCTGTAACGTCTATTCGGGAGTTGCCGCCTGGACGTCAACCTGTTGAAACAAAACTATACTCACGGGCACAGGATGCGGCCGTGATTACACTTGTGCGCACTGAGCTTGCTAAAGGACGGCAGGCTTTCATGGTGACTCCTCGCATTGATCCAACGGAGGAGTCAGATATGACGAGCGCAAAAGAATTATATGACATTCTAGGCGAGGAATTGGCCGGTTACACGGTGGGTTTAATTCATGGTGGAATGCCCGAACGAGAGCGTACCTTAGTTATGCAGAAGTTTGTGCACGGGGATATCGCAGCTCTTGTTGCAACGACGATGATTGAAGTCGGGGTTAGTGTTCCAAATGCGACGATGATGGTCATTTATGATGCCGATCGATTTGGCCTTGCCACATTACACCAACTGCGTGGACGTGTAGGACGAGGCGCATATCCTGGTCAATGCATTCTTTTAGCTAACAAAGGTAGTGATGCTGCACAAGAACGATTACAAGCCATGCTACACACGCAAGATGGGTTTATATTGGCTCAACAAGACCTCACGTTGCGAGGCCCTGGTGAACTTTTAGGCGATCGCCAAAGTGGGATGTCTGTTTTTCGACTAGGTGACATTGTGAGGGATATGAAGATTATGGAGGTGGCGCGTCAAGTTGCATCTGAATTAGTGCATGATGAGGAGTTTTGGTTGCTGCCTAACTATCGCTCTTTACGTAAGTATGCATATGTGGGTAACACGAAAGATTTATATGTAGATTCGTAATCCGGTTAATGGCCACACCGTTGCATGATTGAAAAGGGATTGGGCAAACTACTTTTCAATAGGGGGTGATAAGTGTGGCTACAGGTCAACATTCGAACACTCATCTGGTAAAAGGTATTAGCAAGGCAATGGATCAATTCAAGTATGAAGTAGCTCAAGAACTCGGAATTACGCCTCCGTCAGACGGTTATTGGGGCATGATGACTACGCGGGACACTGGTACAATTGGTGGACATATGACGCGTAAACTTGTCGCGATGGCGGAGCAGCAGTTGTCTGGTCGGCAATGATTGTACGATAAATCATTTTAAGATAAAAAGAAACCATGTCCATCGCAGGACATGGTTTCTTTTTATCCAAGTTGATGATCATAGGAAAGAACAGATCAAAAGAATCGGACATTCTCTATATGGTACAATAGTAAAGTTACGCGATGATGATGGGGAGCGTTTTATAGAATGAACCGATGGGACCCATGGCGACTAGGGTTATTAGTTTTGCCTAAAAGGCTGCTCACTGCTTTGGCGGGACGGGTATGTCGCAGTTCATTGAGCCGACCACTTATACCAGCATTTATTTGGATGTATCACATTGATTATAAGGAAGCAGAAAAGCCATACCAAAGCTATCGCTCGCTCACGGAGTTTTTTTCTCGTCGCGTGAAACGAGCAACAGATCGTTGCGACAAAGAGACGGTGGAATCATTTATTGTGTCACCAGCAGATGGACACATTGCTGAGGTTGGACACATTGAATCAGATCGAGCCATACAGGCAAAAGGTGTCTATTATTCTGTATCAGCTTTGCTCGCTGAGAACGCCATGCAATTTAATTTAGGAACGTATATCACTATTTATTTAAGTCCGGCTGATTATCATAGGATTCATGTGCCTGTGAATGCAAGCGCACGACGTATCGTGCATATTCCCGGAACACTATTTCCTGTGAATCGCTTAGGGGTTAAACATATTACGTCTCTTTTTACACGCAATGAAAGAATGATTACTTGGTTTCACAAAAATGCACAGTCTATTGCAATGGTGAAAGTTGGGTCAACAATTGTGGGCAGTGTGCAATTGGATCGGGAGTTTGGTGTTAATGCGTCGTTGTATCAGAGAAGTATAGGGAATCCTGTGGTTGTTTGGAATGGAGACCGCATGATGCATCAAGGTGATGAGTGTGCGTGGTTTGAGTTTGGCAGTACAGTGATTTTATTGTTTCCTCCGCAAGCTGCGATTATTTCTGTTCAGAAGGGGGATCGCGTAAAAGCACTACAAATTATTGGTACATGGATTTCACCTCAATGTGCAGATGAAGAAGATAGGAAGACAGCAGGAGATGGGCTAACGTAAGTCCATCTCCTGCTGTCTTGAAGAGCTTTAAAATCTAGTAGACTGCGCCAGGTGCCATAGCTGCTGCGCCTGTGTTGTAACCAGCGTAACCTGGTACAAGTAAGAAGAATAGAACGAAGATAATTAAGAATACAACTGCCCATCTTGTATATCCGCCAAATGTGCCCATGTTAAAAAACCTCCTTAGTATGGTTGGAAATTTTTTTAAAGCATGTTACTTAGTACACTGGAACTGTTGTGCATTGGGTAGTATAGGTTGGGATGAGCAGGAAGAAAAGCACAAAAATGATTAGAAAAACAACTGCCCATCTTGTGTATCCACCGAATGTTTCCATGTTGACCTGACCTCCTTTTCTGTCTGATCACCACATGAGTATAGAATGCAGGGACAAGATACTTTGTAAGGGCGTATGTCTTTGGTTATGAAAATAAAAAACCCCTCTCGCCCGGGTACGCGAGAGGGGTTGCCTGATGCGGCCTTTATGTAATACTCCGCATTCGGCTACTGGGAGAGGAGAAACCGGAAGAGAGTGCATTTGACTGACTCTCTCTGGTTGCCTATGCGACGTTTGGCGTCGCTATCCCATATTGTGGTCAATGTAAAAGGTCTTTATACAAAAAACACGTTGTTTTTTTTCATTTGAGACGAGTAAATTTAATGTGTTAAAGTAGGATGAAGAAGGTGATAAGTATGCGTGTAATTGCTGGTGATTTGAGGGGGCGTACCATACACGCACCGAAGGGCACAGCAACGAGACCTACAACAGACCGCGTTCGTGAAGCCATTTTTTCAATGATTGGACCCTTTTTTCATGGTGGGATATGCCTTGATCTATTTGCTGGATCTGGTGCACTTGGCATAGAGGCGATTAGTCGTGGGATGGATAAGAGCATATTTGTTGACATTTCTAGTAGTGAAACCATTGATGACAACGTAAAAAAACTTGGCATCGATAAGCAGGCACAGGTGTATGCCCTTTCTTATTCAAAGGCAATACAGAGAATAGCACGTATAGGACTGCAAGTGACGGTGGTGTTTCTTGACCCTCCTTATCAGTTGGGTGTACTTGAAGATGCTTTGCGTTCTCTTGTAGTAGCAAAAATTTTATCTCCGCACGCTGTACTCGTTGCAGAAATGGATCAAAAAACAATGACTCCAGATATCTTGTCACTGCAT
This sequence comes from Sulfoacidibacillus ferrooxidans, assembly GCF_022606465.1. Lineage (NCBI taxonomy): Bacteria > Bacillati > Bacillota > Bacilli > Caryophanales > Alicyclobacillaceae > Sulfoacidibacillus > Sulfoacidibacillus ferrooxidans. The sequence continues at coordinate 18,684 of NZ_JALBUF010000009.1, read as the reverse complement.
GTGCGTAAAGAGGTTCGGTACGGATCAACAAAAGTGGTGATTTATGATTATGACGCGTCTATTGATGAGTAACAACGACTTTGATCTGAGGTGATGATTGATGCGTACAGCTGTCTATGCAGGGAGCTTTGATCCACTCACAAATGGACATGTAGACTTAATTGAACGTGCTGCCTCTCTGTTTGATATGTGTATCGTTGCAGTGCTTGTCAATGTAAAAAAACAGGCTTTATTTAATCCTATGGAACGTATAGAACTCATTCGAGAAGCTACGCAGCATCTAAAAAACATACAGGTTGACCAATTTCCTGGGTTACTGGTGGATTATTTGAAGACTCAGCAAGTACATATTGTTGTGCGTGGAGTACGCACATTCGTAGACTTTGAGACTGAAATGCAATTGGCTGCGTTAAATAAAGATTTACTTCAAAGTGTAGAAACCATTTTTCTACCTGCAAGCCGTGAGTTTGCACATGTGAGTTCAAGTATGATCAAGGAAATTGCAAGCTATCATGGTGATGTCAGTGCATTTGTACCACATCATGTGGCAAAAGCACTCAGCAGAAAGTATGCATAGAGGCGGTAAAGGAGATGAGCGCGTGCAAGATCGTCTGCATATTGGACTAGCACTTGGTAGCGGAGGCACCCGCGGATTCGCTCATATCGGAGTGTTACAAGTTCTTGAAGAAGCAGGGATTGAGGTTGAGGCGATTGCGGGTTCGAGTATGGGTAGCTTAATTGCCTCTGTATACGCTACAGGAGCACCTATTGATCGAATGGAGCAGTTGGCACTGCATTTACCTTTAAAACGATGGGTTGATGTGACGGTGCCAAAGTTAGGACTGGTAGCTGGCCGACGCTTTCATGAATTGATCAAATTATTAACCAAAAACATGGATTTCTCAGATACATCGATTCCTTTAGCCGTCGTGGCGACTGATATTGAGCTTGGTGAGCGCGTCATATTTACGAGTGGTGCCATTCACGATGCGGTGAGGGCAAGTATTGGCATTCCCGGTATTTTTGTGCCTCATCGAATAGGTGATCGCATGCTTGTCGATGGAGGGGTAATTGAGCGAGTACCCATACAAGCAGTGCGCGATCTTGGCGCGGATTTTGTTGTTGCTATAGATGTCGGGTTATTTGAACGTTTACCTCCTGTGAAAAATACCTGGGATGTGATTGTGCAAACTATGGATATTATGGAGCGTGAAGTTTTTCGCAATCGCATCTTACACGCTGATTTTGTGGTTCGTCCTAAACTCGATTTAATGAGTTCCATTTCTTTCACAGGGGTTAGTCAAGCGATTGATGTAGGTCGTCAAGCGATGAAAGCCGCGTTGCCAGAGCTTTTATTAACACTGCAAACAAAGCGAGGTGTGTCGTAAATTGGGATCGGATAGAACGCTTCGATTTAAATCACGTAAACGTTGGCCCCTTTTTACTGGGGTGATCGTATTGGCGATCGTGCTCATTCTTATGAACTTCATCTCACTACCCTATTACATTTATTCGCCAGGTGAGGCGTTGCCATTACAATCGATGATTAGCGTAAAGGGTGGCCATAAACCAGCTAAAGGCGAATTTATGATGACGACTGTATATGTTGTGTATGCGTCCAATATATACAATTTTTTGTATGGACTCATGTTGCCGCATCATCAAATATTACCGGCCCCTACGGTCAATGGAGGATTGACCAATACAGAATACAATCAACTAGAAGCATACATGATGACATCGGCACACCAAGGTGCGGAAATCGCAGCCTTACATTACTTACACAAGCCTATTTCAGTCACTACGACGGGTGTCATGGTACTATCAGTACAACGTGGAACAGCGGCATACGGACATCTTTTCCCAGGTGATATTATTACTGTAATGGACGGAGAGTCTTTAAAAGATCCAAATCGCATTTTAACAATATTACAACACGCCAAAGTGGGTGAACGAGTGTCGCTTACGGTGATTCGCCAAGGACACATCAAACATCTACTTTTGCATCTTATGGCGCTACCTCCCTTACCGGGTCATCACCACGAACGACCTGGACTGGGTATTTTTCTGGCACCTGCGCAAGTCGTACATACTCCTATTCACATTGTCATTCATAGTGGTGATATTGACGGCCCTTCTGCGGGGTTGATGTTCACATTAGAAATCATTAATCAACTGGGTTCGGTGAATTTAACGCGGGGATATCGCATTGCCGGTACAGGAACGATGAGCGCAGACGGAACAGTTGGTCAAATTGGCGGCGCAGCTCATAAAATTATTGCTGCATCGAATGCAGGTGCAAATTATTTCTTTGTTCCGGCAGACACAGCTGCAGGAGATACAAACGCTTTGCATGCAGAAGAGGAAGCAAAAAAAATTGGTACAAAAATGAAAGTTGTGCCTGTCAGTTCTCTGCAACAAGCTATTTCCTTTTTAATGTCACTTCCACCAAAGACATCTTAACGGTGATAAAGCAACAGATGTTTGACAGGTTGTATTTGACTAGGTATACTATGACATGTTGTGATCGGGGTGACAGAGATCGTGAAGGTGTTATGGACTTCTGCCACGAAGCTAGGTGGAGCAGCCTTTTCGGGCACGTTGGACGATATGTCGTTGTTTCGTGATGAAAAAGATGTTGTTCATATTGCGCCACTTCAGGTTCAAGGCATAGCTTCAGTGACGATGCCAAACATTTGCGAAGTGAACGGTACCGCTTCAACGGATGTAACGTACCGATGTGTTCGTTGTCTGACAGAATGTACACGATCGTTAGATATAGTGATTCATGAGGTGTTATCAAGAACTCCGCTTACTGCAGCGCAAGAAGAAGCTGATGTTTTTTATGCGCCCGAGGAAACGATTGATCTTGAGCCGCTGATTGAGCAGGCACTTGTTTTAGCTATTGAGGTGCAGCCTCTCTGTCGTGATGATTGTCGGGGCTTGTGTTCGGAATGCGGGACTGATTTGAACGTTTCGACTTGTGTATGCCACGTGCAACAGGTGGATCCACGCTTGCAAGCTCTATCTCGGTTTTATGATGTATCAAAAACTGAAGAGTGATCGATGCAGGTGTGTTTTGGAATGGAGGTGTTCGCAGATGGCAGTACCGCAGCATCGAGCGTCGAAGACAAGAAAAAGATTGCGTAGAACGCATTTTAAATTGTCAGTGCCGGGTATGGTTGAATGCCCGCAATGTCATGAATTTAAACTGTCTCATCGCGTGTGTCCAAACTGTGGAATGTATAATAAACGCCAAGTATTGGAGAAACGTGCATAGAGGCCAAGAGGGTCGGGGCGCTTTGCGTCCAGGGCGCTCTTTTTTTATCTAACAGTACATAACATGAATGTTTCTAATGTGATATACGATGGTAGTAGATCGTGTAAGTAAAAGAGGTGGCTCTGACGTGGCAAAAGTGAGTAGGCGAGCGCGACAAGAGCGACTCGTAGAAACGTTAGAGCGGGAGCCGTTTTTGACTGATGAGCAACTTGCCTCTCGCTTTGATGTCAGTGTACAGACCATTCGTCTAGATCGCTTAGCACTTGGCATTAAGGAATTGCGTGAACGCATAAAGGGAGTGGCTGAGTCTCGGTATCCACACGTGCGATCACTTGCTCCAAATGAAGTATTTGGAGATATTGTAGAATTGGATCTCGGCGTACATGGATTGTCGATATGGCGAGCTGATGAAGAACATGCTTTTTCTCGCTCACAGATCGTCCGTGGGCATTATCTTTTTGCACAAGCAAACTCCCTGGCTGTCGCTATTGTAGATGCGGATCAAGCGCTAACAGCAAGAGCGGTTGTGAAGTTTATGCGTTCTGTTCAAGCGGGGTCCTATATGATTGCACACGCACATGTCAAGGGTGAACGGCATGGCTATATACGAGTCAATGTAAGAACGACAGTAGATCAAAAAGATGTTTTTATAGCAGATTTCTTAATTATGCGCAAAGGCTTAGACATGACAGGGGGAAGTACCGGTGAGAATCGCGATTGACGCTATGGGTGGAGATCATGCGCCGAATGCACCTGTTCTTGGCACAATACAAGCTGCTCGCGACTTGCCTGATGTAGAATTTATCTTAGTTGGTAGAGATGCTGAGATACGGGTAATTACGAGTGAATTTCCGCCAAATGTAACGATTGTTCACGCAGAAGATGTGATTGCTCCAAATGCAGAACCTGTTAAATCTGTTCGTAAACAAAAAGATTCCTCACTTGTTGTGTGTACTACAATGGTTCGTGATGGTACTGCTGATGCGATGGTTTCTGCAGGAAATACAGGTGCTTTTATGGTTGCTGGTTTATTTGTGGTTGGACGCATGGAGGGGATTGAACGACCTGCTCTGGCAGCCATGATGCCAACATTTAAAGGTCAAGGCGTCTTGTTAATGGATGCAGGTGCCAATACGGATTCGACGGCTAAAAATCTTGTTCAGTGGGCGCACATGGGACAAGCATATATGCGGTTAACGCATGGATTATCCCATGTGCGCGTCGGACTTTTAAATATCGGGTCAGAACCTGGTAAAGGAAACGAACTATCGAAAGTAGCATACGAATTATTGGAACACGATTGTTCCCATTTTGTGGGGAATGTCGAAGCGCGCGAACTTCTAAATGGCGCATGTGACGTTGTTGTATGTGACGGATTTGTGGGGAATGTGTTAGTTAAATTTTACGAAGGAGCAGGAATGGGATTTCTCGAATCTCTCAAACACATTTTTTTTGCAAATCCTCTTACAAAACTTGCAGCTCTTTCGATGCGTAGTGGATTAAAAGCATTTAAGAAGCGCTTTGACTATGCAGAATATGGTGGGGGTCCATTTTTGGGCGTGCGTGGTGTGCTAGTTAAAGCACATGGCTCTTCTAATCCAAGAGCGTTTGAGATGGCCGTGCGACATGCCTACAACATGCAACATAGCGGTTTAATTCAAGATCTTGAACAATCCATACATGGGTAGAGTAGTTGGTAAAGGCATCTTACATCCATTTCTTTGTATGATCGGATATCGTATAGGGTGGTGAGACAGTTGGGGGTAGCATTTGTTTTTCCCGGTCAAGGTGCACAGTACGTTGGCATGGGGAAGGAATTGATGGAGCATTCGAGTGAGGCGAAAGATATCATCACGCAAGCAGATGAGGCACTTGGTTTTTCACTTAGTAAAGTGATGTTTGAAGGCCCAGATTCTGATTTGCGTTTGACTTATTATACGCAACCGGCTTTATTGACGGTAAGCATTGCTTGTTTGCGAGCACTCCAGGCGCAAGTAGACATCTCGCCTGAAGTCGTTGCAGGTCATAGCTTAGGTGAATATAGCGCACTCGTTGCCACAGGGGCACTTCCGTTTGTGGATGCGGTGCGCGTGGTCCATTTGCGTGGAAGATACATGGATGCTGCGGTCAATGCCGGGATTGGTGCCATGGCTGCATTACTAGGTGGAGATTTTGAGATGATTCAGCAACTGTGCACCGAGATTTCCGCGGCGCATGAGTTGCCTGTGGAACTTGCAAATATAAATTGTCCCGGCCAACTAGTTGCCTCAGGAGGCGCAGTTGCAGTTGAAGAATTGATCAGGCGGGCAAAAGAGGCACAAGTCAAACGTGCTATTAGACTTGACGTAAGTGGTCCGTTTCACTCGTCGCTCATGCAACCTGCTGCCGATCAGTTAAGTGACGATTTACAGCGCCAATCGTTCTCTGTACCGAGTTGTCCTATAGTCGCCAATTATTCTGCAAAACCGATGACAACCATTGACCATATGCAAGTAGCACTTGAAAAGCAAGTGGCTTCTCCAGTACTATGGGAAGCGTCAGTGCGCGAAATGATTAAACTTGGGGCGACGACCTTTATAGAACTTGGTGCGGGGACGGTTTTGTCTGGTTTGATTAAAAAAATAGATAAAAGTGTACGTCTTTTGCACGTTGAAGATATTTCTTCGCTGATGGAGACTGTAACTGCTTTGCAAAGCGAGGGGACATCGATATGAATGAATCTTTGAAAGATCGCGTAGCACTTGTTACAGGTGGATCAGGAGGAATTGGGAGAGCCGTTGTCGAAGAATTAGTGAGTGAACACGCTAAAGTGGTGATTGCTTATTCGTCCAATGTTGCTAAAGCTACTGAACTTGCAGATCGGTTGACTGCTCAAGGAGCGCAGGTAGCTATAGCGCAGGCGGATGTCTCGACTAGTGATGGAGCAAAGGCGCTCGTCGATGTGGCTGTTAAACAATTTGGTCACCTAGATATCTTAGTAAACAATGCGGGCGTGACGAAAGATGGCTTATTTTTGCGAATGAAAGAAGCAGATTTTGACATGGTTCTTTCTGTGAATCTAAAGTCTGCATTTCTATGTACGCAAGCAGCCTCGCGGCAACTACTGAGATCGCCACATGGACGCGTGATTAATATGTCGTCGGTGGTGGGTATAACAGGTAATATTGGACAGGCCAATTATGTAGCTGCAAAGGCAGGTTTGATCGGTCTTACAAAAACGCTTGCGAGGGAGCTTGCGAGTCGTGGAGTGACCGTCAATGCCATTGCACCAGGCTATATAGAAACAGATATGACGGCAGGTCTAACACCGGACATTCAGACTAAGTTGTTTGAACAGATTCCTTTGCAACGTTTGGGTCAACCACATGATGTCGCGGCATTAGTGCGATTTTTAGCTTCTGATGATGCGGCATACATAACTGGTCAAGTATTACAAGTCGACGGCGGACTTGCGATGTAATATAATTCGGGAGGAGGTGAAAGTATGTCCGATGTTTATGATCGCGTAAAGCGCATTGTGGTTGATCGTCTTGGGGTCGAAGAACCGCAAGTGACCATGGAGGCTTCCTTTAAGGATGACTTAGGCGCTGATTCTTTGGACGTGGTCGAGTTAGTCATGGAGTTAGAAGACGAGTTCGACTTAGAGATTTCTGATGAAGATGCGGAGAAGATCACCACAGTGGGCGATGTAGTAAAATATATCGAATCACGTGAGTAACTTTAGGCGTTATCGTTCATAGAAGATGAAACCCCGTGCTTTGCGCGGGGTTTCACATATAAGGAGGGCTAACGATGAGACGTGTAGTTGTCACTGGTATGGGTGCTATTACGCCAGTAGGTACTGGGGTAGAGAAGTTTTGGAACGCTCTGTTAGCTGGTCAATCAGGAGTAGGGATCATCGATCGTTTTGATGTATCTGAATATCCCACTAAAATTGCGGCGCTTGTAAAAGACTTAGATACTGATGATTATATAGACAAGCGGGACGCAAGAAAAATGGATCGATTTGTCCAATTTGCTGTTGCCGCATCTACGATGGCGATGGCACAATCAGAGTTACAAGTAACTGAAGAGTTGGCACCGCGGATCGGAGTTTATATCGGTTCAGGCATCGGTGGGTTACAGACATTAGAAGATCAACATCGTATATTGCTTGAACGTGGACCAAAGCGGGTGAGTCCCTTTTTTATTCCAATGATGATTGGGGATATGGCGTCTGGACAGGTATCCATACGCTTCGGGGCAAAAGGCCCAAATAGCGCACCCGTTTCGGCCTGCGCTACAGGTTCGAATGCTATAGGTGACGCTTTTAAGATTATTGAACGCGGTGCAGCTGATGCAATGATTTGTGGTGGAGCAGAATCGACCATTACGCCACTTTCACTTGCAGGCTTTTGTGCAGCTAAGGCACTCTCTGAACGCAATGATGATCCAGCAGGTGCTAGTCGTCCCTTTGATGCACAGCGAGATGGGTTTGTCATGGGGGAAGGTGCAGGGATTCTCGTTTTGGAAGAGTTGGAGTTTGCTAAGGCGAGACATGCAACGATTTTGGCTGAAATTGTAGGCTATGGTATGAGCGGAGACGCTTACCACTTTGTTCAACCAGCACCCGGAGGTGCAGGTGCTGCGCGTGCTATGAAAGCAGCATTAGAGGATGCACACCTGCGACCGGATCAGATTGATTATATCAATACACACGGTACTTCAACTCCCATTGGCGATGAAGTAGAATCGATTGCCATTCGTTCTGTCTTTGAACAACATGCAAGTAAACTGGCAGTTAGTTCCACGAAATCGATGACTGGGCATTTACTTGGTGCAGCAGGTGCCATTGAAGCAATTGCCTGTGTGATGGCACTACGTGATCAGATCATGCCACCTACGATTAATTATGAACATCCTGACCCACAATGTGATTTGGATTACGTACCGAATGTAGCACGGAAGCAAGAGCTACAGTATGTGATGTCTAACTCATTTGGTTTTGGTGGACATAATGCAACTTTGATTATTAAAAAATTTCAAGAATAGGGCGTAGAAAACGTGAATTCTTTGCCACTGTCTCAGCTATGTAGCAAATTAGAAGTAACTTTTTCGGATCTTACGCTATTAAAGGCTGCATTTACACACTCTTCGTTTCGCAATGAACATAAACGTGAACATATGAAGGACAATGAACGGTTAGAGTTTCTTGGTGATGCTGTTTTGGAATTATGTGTAAGTCAATATTTATTTCAAGCTTTACCTGATGCACCTGAAGGTGAGTTAACGCGGATGCGATCGACAATTGTATGTGAATCTTCTCTTGTTGCTGCAGCTCGTAATCTTGATTTCCCACGTTATCTCCGTTTGGGTAAAGGAGAAGAATTATCAGGTGGTAGAGAGCGTCCAAGTTTGGTGGCGGATGTTTTTGAGGCGTTTATTGGAGCGCTATTCTTGGATCAAGGGTTGCATGTTGTTGAACAATTCATGACGCGACACTTTTATCCGCGCATTGAGATTGTTGGTGAACGATTGCACAGAGACTATAAGACCATGCTACAAGAATACGTTCAAAAACAGAATCTAGGCGTCCTCATGTACGATATTATTGCAGAACGCGGTCCAGCACATGATCGTGAGTTTGTCGCTCAGGTTATGGTGGGTGGCACATTGTGGGGAGAAGGCGTTGGCCATTCTAAAAAAGAGGCAGAGCAAAACGCCGCTCGTAAAGCCCTCCATCGTTAGGCAAGTATGTAGCAAGTACGCGTTGTTGGAGTGCTTTTAGATCACGCCATGGCGAGACTCGCATATAGGGTGGAGTAGATATGTTTTTAAAACGGTTAGATGTTTTTGGATTCAAGTCGTTTGCAGATCGCATAGAGTTAGAAATCGCACCTGGAGTCACCGCAGTTGTAGGTCCTAATGGTAGCGGTAAAAGCAATATTTCGGATGCCATTCGGTGGGTGCTTGGTGAGCAAAGTGCACGATCGTTGCGCGGTGCGAAAATGGAAGATGTTATTTTCTCAGGTAGTCAAGCAAGAAAAGCTGTGAATTTTTGCGAAGTAACGCTCACACTCGATAATCGTGAGCGTGTTCTTCCACTTGATTACGCAGAGGTATCCGTAACTAGAAGAGTCTATCGGTCTGGAGAAAGTGAGTATCTGATCAATAAGTCTCCCTGTAGATTGAGAGACATCTCTGAATTATTTATGGATACGGGTGTGGGTCGAGAGGCGTATTCCATTATTGGACAGGGTCGTATTGAGGAGATTTTATCAAATAAATCAGATGAGCGTCGTGGAGTTTTTGAAGAGGCGGCTGGAATTGTTAAGTTTAAGTGGCGAAGGCGTGAAGCAGAACGCAAGTTAGCAGAGGCTGATCAGAATCTTCTCCGGGTACAAGATATTTTATCTGAACTAGATGGGCAAGTGTTGGCACTTGAGAAAAAAGCGGAGATTGCAAAACAGTATAAGCAAGTAGTAGGCGAAGTAGAACGGCTTCATATCATGGTACTGGCTGCGGATATTCACGATTTATCGCAAAAAAGAATGGCTATGATGGCTGAACAAGATGCATTGCAAGCAAAATTGATGTTACAGGAACAAAAAGAGGCTGAGTCTGAAAATCAGATGTCAGACATTAAAGCTCAATTTGATGACGTAGAGACTGAGTACTCTGCTTTATCGTCGGAGTTTATCGATGCTACGTCGGCTATGGAACAATGTGAAGCCAATCGACGAGTTAGTGTTGAACGTCAAGAACACATGATAGCCCAAGTAGAGTCATTGCGTGAACAACGTGTTCGAGTCATCGCTTCGCAAGCGACTTTAAAAACAAATGTGGAATTAAATGCACATCAGGTAAGTGTACTTGAACAGCAAGTGAGAACACTTCGTGAAGAAGTTCGCGTGAAACTTGATGAACAAGATGGTCAAGGTGTTATTGCTTTATTGCGTTCTAAGATAGCTGAATCTCGCGCCACTATGATTGAAGTGATGCGGCGTCAAGCGAGTGATCGCAATGAACAAAAGACTTTGTCTCAAGAGCGTACAAAGCATGTACAAAAGCTGGAGCGTTATGACAGGGATATTGTAGAATTGGACACATTGATTACACAATTACAGAAAAATGCAGAGGATCTAAATAGCGATAGACAAGCATTGGAGTTATCTTCTAAAGATGTCGCCATGCAATCTGAAGCTCTCTATGAAGAACTCTTAAAAAAGGAACAATATCTTTCGCAGCTTGGTGTTACAGCAGAACAATTGGAACGACACAAGGTCGAACTTGAGAGTCGACATCGAACGCTACAAGATTTACAGAGAGATTTAGATGGGTATGCGAGTGGACCAAAGGCCATCCTAAGATCTAAACAGCGGGCAGAGTTACAAGGGATTCACGGAGTTGTAGCCGATCTTGTACAAGTATCAAAAGAATACGAGATTGCCATTGAAATAGCGCTCGGTGGGAGTTTGCAACATGTTGTCGTTGAAACAGAAAGCGATGCGCGAGCGGCGATTGAATATCTAAAAAAGCGACAATTGGGGCGGGCAACATTTCTTCCTCTTGTAACGATTACTGGGAGGAAATTGGCTGTTCGCGACGTGCAAGCCATGTCAAACATAGATGGCTTTCTTGGAGTTGCAAGTGATCTCGTTCAAACTGATATAAAATATCAGGCGGTTATTGAATCGTTACTTGGAAATGTAGTGATTGCAAAGCAACTTGCGCAGGCCAATGTGATTGCAAAGATGATGCAATATCGCACTCGTATAGTTACAATCGCCGGAGATGTAGTAAATCCTGGTGGGTCAATGACAGGTGGTAGTATAGGCCGCAGAGGTACTGCATTACTTGGGAGAGCACGCGAAATTCAATTACTTGAAGAGCAGATGCAGGAAGTAACTGTAAAACTCGACTCCGTACAAATGAATAAAAAGAATGCTCAAGTACACGTTACAACACTTCGGGATAAACGGGAGAAGTTGCAAACGGAATTAGGTAGCCTGGTAGAGCAAGTTCGTGCTTACGATCTAAAACAAAATATGCTCATAGCCGAATGTAAAACGGTGGAGAGTAAACGGCAAGCACTTGAACAGGAACGTGAATTTGTTACTGATGAACTGAGAATTTGTGAAACTCAATTGGACGCACTTGCATCTGCTTTACAGGTGATCAGTGAAGAAGGGGCTCGCTCAGAAAGTGAATTAAAGGCGCTTGAAGATCATATGTTGCAGGAAGAAGCCAGGGTGATAGGTCATCATGATTTGCTAACTGACTTGCGAGTTTCTCTTGCAGAGCAAGAAGAGGCATTGCGAGGTGCAATTGTTGCAGGCGATCAACTTTCACTTCAACTAGATGCATTAAGGGTTGAAAGTGAGAGACTTGATGGCGAACAGCAGAAGATGATCTTGCGCATGGGAGAACTAAGTCAAGTGTTGCAGGAACAGGAGCGCTTAGCCACAGAGGCAATCGCAGCGCGAAGTGAGGTTAGTAAGCTGCTCGAATCGGTTCGTATGATTCGCACTAGTTTGCTTCAGCAGATAGAAGCGAGTGACCACTTTTCTCAAGCTATTCGAGCTGAATCTTTAAAACTTAGACAGAAAGTGCATCAGGTTGACGTTCATTTGAGTAAACTTGATGGAGAACTTGAAACTAAAACTGAAAGCCTTAGGAATGATTACGAACTTGGTTTTGAATTAGCTCAACAACGGTACCCACTTATCGAACCACTAGATGGTGCTAAAGTTCAATTAGCAGATCTGAAACGCCAATTGGATGCGCTAGGCGAAGTAAATATATTGGCTATTGAAGAATATGAGCAAGTGCGTGAACGGCAGTTGTTTTTGCAAACAGAAGCTAGTGATTTGACGCATGCTAGAGAGCAATTGCAGGCATTAATTAGCGACATCGATTTAGAAATGTCTACACGTTTTATGGAGTCGTTTGCAGATATTAGACGACACTTTCGAGAAGTCTTTGCATCGCTTTTTGAGGGTGGACAGGCAGATGTGTTCTTGCTCGATGAGGCGAATCCGCTTCAATCAGGAATTGAGATTACTGCTGAACCACCAGGGAAAAAGATGCAAACCTTATCCTTGCTTTCAGGGGGTGAGCGTGCACTTACTGCGCTAGCCTTATTATTTGCGATTCTACACGTGAAACCAGTACCTTTTTGTGTGCTAGATGAGGTTGAGGCAGCTCTTGATGAGGCGAATGTGAGTCGATTTGCAGATTACTTACAAAGCTTTGCGCGACAAACGCAGTTTGTAGTGATTACACATCGTCGTGGTACTATGGAAGCGGCAGACGTGCTGTACGGTGTGACGATGCAAGATTCTGGTGTTTCGAAATTGGTGTCAGTACGAGTTTTAGAAGAAGAAACGGCTTCTGCATAACGCCACAAAGGCGAATGATAGAAAGAGGCAAAGCACATGGGTTTTTTTGAACGCCTAAAAGATGGTTTATCAAAGACGCGGCAACGATTTACAGAACGAGTAGAAAGTGCTTTATTTCGTCGCAAAATTGATGCACAGGTGTATGAGGAATTAGAAGATGCACTTTTAGCTGCAGATATGGGCGTAGCCACATCACAATATTTACTTGAACGCATAGAAAAAGAAGCGCGTAAACAAAAGCTTAGTACTGCAGATCAATTGATTCCAGTTTTGCGGCAATTGATCGTTGATATTTTACATGAAAATCCCACAGCCATGAATATGGTAGACACAGGCCTTACAATTGTACTTTTAGTCGGTGTCAATGGTGTGGGAAAGACCACGACAATTGGCAAAATGGCACATTATTATCGCTCACAAGGTAAAAAAGTAATGCTAGCTGCGGGCGATACTTTTCGTGCAGCTGCGATTGAACAGTTAGTTGTATGGGGGGAACGAGCGGGCGTTGAGGTGATTAGGCAGACGACCGGCTCTGACGCAGCGGCAGTTATCTATGATGCGATCGCCGCGGCTCGTTCTCGGAAGGTGGACATTCTTTTTTGTGATACTGCAGGAAGATTACAAAATAAAACTCATTTAATGGCTGAATTAGAGAAAATATATCGCGTCATTACGCGCGAGATTCCCGATGCTCCACATGAAGTGTTACTCGTCTTAGATGCTACTACTGGGCAAAATGCGATTGTACAAGCTAAGTTGTTTAAGGAAATCGCTCATGTTTCTGGCATTGTGTTAACAAAGCTTGATGGTACAGCAAAAGGTGGAGTCATCATTGCGATTAACCAGGAGCTAGGGATTCCTGTGAAGTGGATTGGTATCGGTGAACAAAAGGATGATTTACAGCCTTTTTCTGCTGATGAATTTGCAAAAGCGCTATTCCCGAATGAAACATTGTCTAGTTCAGAAGAGTCCATGGATGACAAGTAATTATGCTTGACAGCTGAAGAGTAGAAGGGTAAACTAAGCCTATACTACCATGAGCGGTGAGCTATATGAGCGGGCAGTGGAACACAGTTGAAACCCATTTGCTTTTTGATTATTACGGGGCACTACTTACGGAACGACAGCAAAAGGTACTTTCTATGAGGCTCTTTGATGATCTTTCGTTAGCTGAAGTTGCGCAAGAGCTAGAGATTAGTCGCCAAGCTGTACACGATCTGGTTCATAGGACGATTGATCAGTTGCAGGGTTATGAAGAAAGACTCCACTTGATTGCAAGTGAAAGGCGACGTTTAAAGTTGCTTGATGAACTGATTGATCAGCTTAAAAGTGAGTTTCGTGTGACTGAGGAAGTAGCTGGAGTATTGCGTGAACTTATGCGGGGTTAGATAGAATAAGAGCGAGAGGTGCTATATGTTTGATACATTGACGACTCGCCTGCAAGGTGCATTTCAAAAACTGCGCGGCAAGGGGCGTTTGTCTGAAGATGACGTTAAAGACGCTTTGCGTGAGATTCGACGCGCTTTACTTGAGGCGGACGTCAACCACGTTGTTGCTAAAGATTTTATAGATCGCATAAGAGAACGCGCTGTGGGCCAAGAGATTTTACAGAGCTTATCTGCTGCACAGCAAGTCATCAAGATTGTGAACGATGAGATGACAGAGCTTATGGGTGGAGAACAGGTGAAGATCGCTCATGCGGCTAAACCTCCTACTGTGATCATGTTGGCAGGGTTGCAGGGAGCTGGTAAGACAACAGCCGCCGCGAAACTTGCTCTTCATTTAAAAAACACAGAGCATCGTCATCCATTATTGGTGGCAGCAGATATTTATCGACCTGCAGCAATTAAACAGTTACAAGTTCTCGGCGGACAAATTGGGGTATCTGTTTTTTCGCTAGGAGATCAGGTGAGTCCGCAAGATATTGCACGACAGGCCATGGATGAAGCGAGACGTGGAGGTTTTGATTACGTCTTGATTGATACGGCTGGGCGATTGCATATCGATGAGGCATTGATGCATGAGTTGCTAGATATACAAAGAGTTGCTGAACCGGATGAGATTCTTCTTGTAGTAGATGCGATGACTGGGCAAGATGCTGTCAATGTTGCACAACATTTTCATGAGCAACTTTCATTGACTGGTCTGATTATGACGAAATTAGATGGGGATACGCGTGGTGGTGCTGCCCTTAGTGTGCGGCATGTAACAGGCTGTCCCATCAAGTTTGTTGGGACAGGTGAGAAACCTGAAGCGCTAGAGCCTTTTTACCCAGATCGCATGGCGTCTCGCATTCTTGGCATGGGCGATGTGATGACTTTAATTGAACGTGCGCAAGCTACGATTGATGAAAAAGATGCGCGTGAGTTGGAAGCAAAGATTCGACGCAACGAGTTTACTCTTGAAGATTTTTTATCGCAGTTGCAACAGGTTCGCAAGTTGGGTCCACTCGACCAATTGCTTGGGATGATTCCTGGAATGGGCAAGATGAAACAATTGCAAGGTGCATCTGTAGATGAAGGGCAGATCAAAAAGATCGAAGCTATTATTTATTCGATGTCTCTCGCTGAAAGGCGTAATCCTGATCTTGTGATGAAAAGTTCCAGCCGGCGGCAAAGAATTGCAAAAGGTAGTGGCATGGAAGTTCGAGATGTGAATCAATTATTGCGCAAGTTCGATGAGATGCGTAAATTGATGAAACAGTTCTCGTCGCTTGGGAAGAATCCATCGCGCGCATTAGGTGGACTTGCTGGTCAATTTAAGGGTGGCGGTTCATCATATGGTGGTTCGCGCAAAGGAAAACGAAGGCACTAAGTGAAGAAGTATTTGTAAAATCCTTGTAAGGAGGTGAGAAAAATGGCAGTGAAGATTCGTTTGAAGCGTATGGGAGCAAAAAAATCCCCGTTTTATCGCGTGGTTGTGGCAGATGCAAGATCACCTCGCGACGGTCGTTTTGTGGAAGAAATCGGAACTTATAATCCACTAACAGATCCAGCGCAAATTAAAATAAAAGAAGATCGTGCGATCTATTGGCTACAAACTGGAGCGCAACCTTCTGATTCAGCTCGTAATTTATTGAGTCAGATTGGTATCATGAAGAAAGTTCATGAAATGCGTCAAGGTAAATAAGAACTCCGTCACATTTAATCTCGCGTCTTTTAGTGGGGGCGATTCAGGTGAAAGAACTAGTTGAACTTATCGCACGTGGATTAGTTGAACAGCCTGAGGCTGTCTCCGTGCGAGAGGTGCAAAGAGAACAAGTGACTGTATATGAAATATCCGTTTCTCCATCTGATGTTGGCAAGATTGTAGGCAAGGGGGGACGCTTGATAAAAGCGTTTCGAACATTGCTATCTACAGCGGCAATCTCGGATGGAAGACGCGTTAGTATTGAGATTGTGTAGGGGCGCTGGCGGAAACGCCGTGTCCCTATTTTAGGTTATGGTATGTGTGACCTTGTTATCAGATATGGAAGGTAGATACTTGATTTCACGCGGGAGTAGTCCCATTTTATTTGAACTAAGGAGTGTATGAGTTTGTTAACTATTAGACAACCTGTTGCTGTGAAAGTGATTTTGACTGAAGAAACAAAACAAAGTTGGTTAGCGGAATTGCGCCGTCACATTAATACAACGATTGCTGAACTCGAAGAACTTGAATTTCGTGGAAAACAAATGTTGAGGGATGCTGAAAAACAGGGTGATGGAGCTGTCCAAGCGACAGAACAACATCTAGAAAATGAACGAAATCAACGTATTACTAGACGTGAACAATTGATTCAGCAACTTACGCAGATTCAGCAAATGGATTTGAATGCGGAAGTTCCGAATGGGACGCTGGAGACAAGTGCGGATATCCGTGTTGGGGATTCGTGGGATCAAATTTTATTAGGTAGCGAGATCGTTTTAAAAGATGGTGTTGTAGTAGAGATTCGTCGTAATGGCATGAAAATTGAATAGTAGTACTCGTTATAGGAAGGTGAACTAGTCTGAGTGGGGAAACGTTGTATACTGTTGGGGTTATTGTTGGTACTCATGGACTAAAGGGAGAAGCGCGCGTATTCTCCCGCACTGACTTTCCAGAAGTCAGATTTACTAAAGGCTCAAAACTTTTACTAGTTAAACCATCGGGTGATGTGATTCCGGTTACAGTTAAGACCGGAAGACCGCAGGGACGCGTCTACGTAGTGAGTTTTCATGAATATGAAGGAATGGATGAAGTAGCTAAACTACGTGGATGTGAATTAAAAGTTGTTGAGTCAGAGTTAGTTTCTTTACCAAGTGGGCATTACTTTATCCATGAGTTAGTCGATTGTCAAGTTTATGAGAACGGCATTCTTTTGGGGATAGTGCGCGAAGTGCTAACTCCTGGAGCAAATGATGTATATGTTGTGAGGACACAGGAAGGTAAAGATATACTACTTCCTGCTATTCCTGATTGCATTTTACAAGTAGATACGAAAAACAAACGGATGGATGTTCACATCCTACCAGGATTACTGGATTAAGTCGGAGTGGAACAATAGTGAAAGTTGACGTTTTGACGTTATTCCCGGACATGTTTTATGGGGTAATAGGCTCAAGCATGATGAAGAGGGCTCAAGATCAAGGATTTGTTACAATTGATATAACTAATTTTCGTGAATTCTCGCAAGATCGCCACCATACTGTTGATGACTATCCGTTTGGTGGTGGTGCCGGTATGGTGCTAAAACCTGATCCCATCTTTCGCGCAGTTGAGTCGCTTACTATTGATGCTACCACTAAACCGCGAGTAATATTGCTAACCCCACAGGGAGTTCCGTTTACGCAAGAAAAGGCTTTGGAGTTAGCTGGAGAGCCTAGGATGATCATGATTTGTGGTCATTATGAAGGATATGACGAACGAGTCCGCGAGCATTTAGTAACGGATGAGATATCGATAGGGGATTATGTTCTCACTTCTGGAGAGCTTGCTGCAATGGTCGTTATGGATGCGGTAGTCAGACTGATTCCAGGGGTGCTAGGAAATGAAGAAAGTACCGATACGGATTCATTTTCACATGGATTGCTAGAGTTTCCCCAGTATACTCGACCAAGAGATTTTAGAGGTTGGTGTGTACCGGATATATTACTCTCAGGCCATCACAAAAATATTGCTGAGTGGCGGCATGAGCAGGCTTTGTATCGAACGTATACAAGACGTCCAGATATGATCGAAATTCTAGAATTGAGTCTCGCGGATCAACAACGCATTCGCAAATGGAAACAGGGGATCGACATTCCCAAATAAGTACCTTAATAGGCTGCGTGTGAGCGAATTGTCACTGATTCAATTTGATATGTTATGTATTAGTTTGAGTCCATCGAGCAAGTGCTAGTTTACTGTATCCCCGTGACTGCGCCAGTCGATGGACTCAACGTACCATATGCGTTTTCATAAGCACCTGTGCCTTAGAAAACGCCTTAAAAATAAAATTTCAGTACGAACTGTATTCAAAAAAGTTAACGTCTCGATGTGCATGGTCAGACTCACTATATAGTATAGTCGAGAATCGGCTTATTTTTGTGAGTTATTTTTTGATATTTATTTGTAATTTTGAATGAAATTCTGTACTGCGTAATAAGATTGAATTCCATAAAGTAGACGCTGTAATTCCCACGATATGCATCATCATGTAAACTAATTTTTCCGATGTTTGGATGAGGCGACATAATCATAGTTGAACCATAACAATGGTTATTGCATGCAATCGAGTCCATGACTACATTGATAATTACTTTAATCATTATGAGATTATGTAAGCTATTCATGGGTAATCAACAGGTTGATGATGTTGGGATTTATTTCAATGTTTTTTATCAATAAATTAGTTCTTGCAACGTTGACTTAGGCGGGTGTAAGTGGTATATTACTATCTGTCGCCACGAACGGCGGCGCGAAGAAGGCAAGCAAGTGGATCCTTGAAAACTAAATGCAACAAGAGACAAACACGCGAGCAAAGAAGTAGTAGACATGAATTAAGAGTTTGATCCTGGCTCAGGA